>NZ_CALLZT010000100.1:0-36867 GCF_937858515.1 uncultured Gordonia sp.
GGTCGCCCCCCGCCGCAGCGTAGGAGGCGCCGGCGTTCTGACTCAGCCCCCCGGTATTCGATCCCCCGGCGTTTGATCCCCCGGTATTCGATCCCCCGGTATTCGATCCCCCAGTGGCGACATGGTCGGTCATCGGGTCGCACCCCTTGTTACATTCGCGGCGCCCGTGATCCGGACAGGACCCGGGCATGTCAGAGCCGAACCTCGATCGAGACGCATGGCAGGCGAATGCGACCGGGCTCGGCAACGCCTCATAGGCTACCCGAGGTCCGGGTTATGGCCGCATGATGGCGCTGACATTGTCGTTGGCCTGGGTCAGCGGGTCACCGGCGGCGTTGGCCAGCATCTGTTCGAGAACGGCTTTGCCCATCGACGTCTCCCGCGGCAGTTCGATCGGGTAGTCGCCGTCGAAGCAGGCCGCGCACAGGTTGGCGCGGGGTTGTTCGGTGGCCGCGACCATGCCCTCGATGCTGATGTAGCCGAGCGAGTCGGCGCCGATGGCCTGCCGTACACCCTCGACCATGCCGGCCTCCGATTCCATGCCGTTGGCGATGAGTTCGGCCGGCGAGGCGAAGTCGATGCCGTAAAAGCAGGGCCAGCGCACGGGGCTGGACGCGATGCGCACGTGGATCTCGGCGGCGCCGGCCTCCCGCAGCATCCGGATGAGTGCCCGCTGGGTGTTGCCGCGCACGATCGAGTCGTCGACGACGACGAGCCGTTTGCCGCGGATCACCTCACGTAGCGGGTTCAGTTTGAGCCGGATACCGAGTTGCCGGATGGTCTGCGACGGCTGGATGAAGGTGCGGCCCACGTAGGCGTTCTTCATCAGTCCCTGCCCGTACGGAATGCCCGATTCCTGGGCGAAGCCGATGGCCGCGGGGGTGCCCGATTCGGGGACCGGGATCACCAGGTCGCCGGTCGCCGGGTTCTCCCGGGCCAGCAGCCGCCCGATATCGACGCGGGCCGAATTCACGGACCGGCCGTGGATGACGCTGTCGGGTCGGGCGAGGTAAA
Organism: uncultured Gordonia sp.; assembly: GCF_937858515.1. NCBI lineage: Bacteria > Bacillati > Actinomycetota > Actinomycetes > Mycobacteriales > Gordoniaceae > Gordonia > uncultured Gordonia sp. The sequence goes on from NZ_CALLZT010000100.1 coordinate 1,015, forward strand.
CGTACTCGAACACGCAGCCGCGGGGCGTCGGTTCGGCGAATCGTTTGGTGCGCACCCCGTCTGCGTCGATGGCCAGCAGCTCACCGGGTTCGATGTCACGGACGAAGGAGGCGCCGACGATGTCGAACGCGGCGGTTTCGGAGGCGACCACCCAGCCGCGGTCGAGCCGGCCGAGCGACAGCGGCCGCACCCCGTGCGGGTCGCGGGCGGCGTACAGGGTGTGCTCGTCCATGAACGTCAGGCAGAACGCGCCCTTGAGTTTGGGCAGCAGGTCCATCGCCGCCTGTTCGAGGGTGCTGTCGGCGGCGCCGTGCGCGAGCAGCGCGCCGACGACGTCGGAGTCCGAGGTGGCCGGTCCGCCGGAGACACCGAGTTCACGCGCAAGTCCGGCCAGTTGGGCGGTGTTGACGAGGTTGCCGTTGTGCCCGAGCGCCACGCCCGTGCCGGCGGCGGTGGTACGGAAGATGGGCTGCGAGTTCTCCCAGGTCGTCGACCCGGTGGTGGAGTACCGGCAGTGGCCGACGGCCACGTGCCCGACCATCGCGCCGAGCGTCTGTTCGTCGAACACCTGGCTGACCAGGCCCAGGTCCTTGAACACGAGGACCTGCGAGCCGTCGCCGACGGCGATACCGGCGGCCTCCTGCCCGCGATGCTGCAGCGCATAAAGCCCGTAGTAGGTGAGCTTGGCGACATCCTCGCCGGGGGCCCAAACACCAAAAACGCCGCACTCCTCGCGCGGCTCGTTCTCGGGTTCGCCGCTGATATGCCCACTACAGCCAGGTGCAGCGGCCATCAGGTTCTTACTGTCGATCGACAGGTCGGTCATCGCACTCCCCAGAGGCCGGCGGGTCAGACGGTCACAAGTTTACGGTCCGGTAGCACCGACACGCCAATCCTCGACGCGCCGCTCAATGTCACCATCTCCCGGTTTCCGCCTCTGCAAACGCCCCGGACCTGCTGCTTCTTCCCACCTGTAACCGCCACCACACCCAACCCCACCCCACGACCACATCACAACGATCTTGATCCCTGAGGCCGAAACGACGAAAGAACAACCCACCACCTTGATCCCTGAGGCCGAAGCGACGAAGGAGCGAGGGTCACGAAGGGTCCGGCGAGCCGAACACCTCACGCCACCACCCCAGGACTACACCGAAAACAGCGGCATCCACGACCCCACCTCCCCCGCCCGCGACCCCGACGCCTCAACCGCCCCGCCACGCACAGCGTCGTCGAACCCCAGCTCCCCGATAATCATGCGCAACCACGTCCGCGCATCGCACTCGACGACGTTGGGCGGTGTCCCCCGCGTGTGCCGCGGCCCTTCGATGCATTGCACAGCCACGAACGGCGGCACCCGAACCTCCACCGACGACCCGGGCGCGATCTGGGCAAGAGTGCGCGCCGACATCCGCACCGCGGCCGCCAGCTCGGCCCGCGAAGGTTCGGGAGCCTCCCCGCTCCGCGCCCAGTCGGCCACCGCGACGACCGCCGCCCGCGCCGCGACGAGATCGACCGTCTTTCGTGCTGCCATGACTACAGCTTGCCCGCCCGGCAATCACGTCCGTTCGGGGGTATCGGCACCGGCATATCGGGCAGTATTGGCAGATGGGTACCGATGTGTCCGCACGCACGTTCACCGGCGACGACAGGGTGCGTTTCCGTACGCAGGTCGGCAGGGGTACCGACGCGATCGCCCGGATGCTGGCCGAGGGCCTGTTCACCGATCAGGGCCGCGCCCCGGAGCCGCTGCTCGGGATGGAGGTGGAGCTGAACCTGGTCGACGCCGACATGAATCCGGCCAAGGCGAATGCGACGGTGCTCGACGCGATCGCCGATCCCGATTTCCAGACCGAACTGGGCCAGTTCAACATCGAGATCAATGTGGCCCCACTGCCCTTCGTCAAGCAGGACACCATTTCGCTGGAGCAGGCGCTGCGGACGTCGCTGAACCGTGCGGAGGAACGCGCGTCGGCCACCGGTAATCATCTGGCGATGATCGGAATGCTGCCCACACTGCGCACCGAACATTTTGCCCACCATTGGATTTCGGCCAATCCCCGGTACGATCTGCTCAATCAGCAGATCTTCGCCGCGCGCGGTGAGGACATGGAAATCGACATCACCGGTGTTCCGTTGTCCGAATCCGGGAATCGGGAGCGACTGCACATCACTTCCGATTCGATTCTCCCCGAGGCGGCGTGTACGTCGCTGCAGCTGCATCTACGGGTGGCCCCGGAGGATTTCGCCGCGCACTGGAATGCGGCACAAGCGATTTCGGGTGTCCAGGTGGCGCTGGCGAGCAACGCACCGTTCCTCGCCGGAAAGGCCCTATGGCATGAGAGCCGGATCCCGGTGTTCGAGCAGGCCACCGATACCCGGCCGCTCGAACTCAAGAATCAGGGCGTACGCCCACGGGTGTGGTTCGGCGAACGCTGGATCAACACCATTTTCGATCTGTTCGAGGAGAACACCCGCTATTTCCCCGCCCTGCTACCGGTGTCGACGGACGTCGATCCGCTCGCCGAACTCGACGCCGGCCGCATTCCCGTCCTCGACGAATTGCGTCTGCACAACGGCACCGTCTACCGCTGGAATCGTCCGGTGTACGACGTCGTCGACGGCAAAGCCCATCTGCGCGTGGAGAATCGGGTACTGCCCGCGGGACCGACCGTCGTCGACACGATGGCCAACGCCGCCTTCTATTACGGCCTGGTGCGTGGCCTCGTCGACGCCGATCGCCCCCTGTGGTCGCAGATGTCGTTCGACGCCGCCGACGAGAATCTGCACACCGGCGCCCGCGACGGCATCGACGCCCAACTGTACTGGCCGGAACTCGGCTGGGTACGTCCCGACGAACTCGTCCTGCGCAGGCTCCTACCCATCGCCGACGACGGCCTGCGCACCTACGGCGTGGGCTCCAAGGCCCGCACCCGCTACCTGTCGGTGATCGAAGGCCGTTGCCTGCGAAGGCAAACCGGTTCGGTGTGGCAGCGCAACGCGGTCGCCGCCCGCGAGAAGGCGGGCGAGACCCGCACCGAAGCCCTGCACGGAATGCTCCGCGACTACCTCACCCTCATGCACGAAGGCGAACCCGTCCACTCCTGGCCACTCTGACCGCGAAGACGACGAAACACTGGGAATCCAGCCCCCTCTTGATCCCTGAGGGCAACGCGAGGAACGAGCGAGCGTCTCGAACGCCACACTCGATGATCTCGACCCGGATGCCATCACCCGTGCCCGCGAAGGGTTCACCGAACGCTATCCGCGACTCGCCGATGAAATCGCTACGTGGGACGATGCCACCTTCCTTGCCAAGGCGCGGCTCACTCATCAGGGGCAGATCACTCGCGCTGCGGTCATCTTGCTCGGCCGTCGCGAGTCAGCGGTACTGCTCAGCCCCCACATGGCCGAGTTGACCTGGAAACTTGTCGGCGAAGAATCGGCGTTCCAGCACTTCAGTCCTCCCTTCCTTGTGACAGCGACCGAACTGGTCAAGCGGATCCGGAACGTGCAGATCCGCTTCAACCCACCGAATGAGCTGATCTACCGCGAGATCGAGAAGTACAACGAATCGGGCCTGCACGAAGCCCTGTACAACTGCATCGCGCACCAGGACTATCGGAAGCACTCACGGATCATCGTCATCGAGTACGTAGACCGGGTCGAGTTCATCAGCGTCGGCGAGTTCTATGAACTACATGCGGACCCGGGTCCTCGATGACGAGTTCTATGCGCAACTGATCATCGACTACCTCCGCGAGTTCGAGAGCGCCCCACTCCGCGAGATCGACGCATTTCTCCGTGATGAGCTTCCCGACTCGTTCAGCGAGGAGCAGCGAGACAACAAGGTCCGGAACATGCTGGCAAGGCTACGCAAGGACGGGACAATCCACAGTGTCGGCTCGACTCGGGCTGCGCGATGGACGTTGAAACTATCTCAAATCAAGCAATGCCACGGGCACCTGCCGGCAGGCCGAACCGATCTGACCAGGCAGTTCGTTAACTTACGAACTGCAAAAGCTATCTCAAATAATCCAAAAGGAGTCGGTGTCACTCATCCCCACCCCTGTGGGCGACTACAACCCGGACTGGGCCATCGCCTTTCATGAAGGTACGGTCAAGCACATCTACTTCGTCGCCGAGACCACGGGCACCATGTCGACATTGGGCATCAAAGGTATCGAGAAGGCCAAAATAGATTGTGCCACAAGGTTCTTCGATATGCTCACAGCCCGACACAACGGTGAGGTCGTCTACAAGCAGGTCGACGGATTCGACAAGCTCATGCAACTCGTCTCGACATAGCAGTCGACTGCGTTCGCGAGCCGGCCAATCGAGCATGCGCAGCCCACCTTCTTGATCGCGCCGACGTTGCCGGCGTTGGCGTACGAGGTAGCGCGGCCAATCGAGCATGCGCAGCCCACCTTCTTGATCCCTGAGGGCGACGCGAGGCACGAGCGAGCGTCTCGAAGGGTCCGGCGACGTACACCCCTGACAGAACCACCCCAGAACGTTCCGACACCGAATCAACCCCCACCGCCGACGCTGCTTGTTACAGTACTGAGGATTTCTCAGGTAGTGACTCACATCACTACCCAGGGTGGAGGAGATGCTCGTGCAGTCGACCAATCGGTGGTCCGGGTCTATCGCCGTGATGGCGACGTTCCTGCTGGTCGCGATACCGGCGCTGCTCGCGCCGAGCGCACAGGCGGCGCCGTCCGGCTACACCAACTGGCTGTGCCATCCGAGCAAGGCGAACGATCCATGCGATCTGCCCAATGACACCACCGACCTCGGCACCGGAAAGACGACGCCGGCGACGAAAGTCACCGACGCCGACCGCAAGGTCGACTGCTTCTACGTGTATCCGACCGTCACCGACCAGTTGTCGCTGGTGGCCGACCGCGTCGCGGCACCTGAGGTGAAGTCGATCGCAAGCTTCCAGGCCGCCCGGTTCAACACCCAATGCCGCGTGTTCGCACCGGTATACCGGCAGATGACGTTGTTCGGCCTGACGCCCGCGGCGATGGCGGCATGGGTGGGCAATCGCGATCTGGCCAAGCCCGGCTACAGCGACGTGCTGCGTGCGTGGAAGGAGTACCTGCGCAACGACAATCACGGCCGCGGCGTCATCTTCATCGGCCACTCGCAGGGAACGATGATGTTGCGCAAGCTGATCCGTGAACAGATCGATCCGGATCCGGCGCTGCGCAAGAAGCTGGTCGGCGCCATCCTGGTCGGCGGCAATGTGATGACCGCACCCGGCAAGACCACCGGCGGCGACTTCACGAACATCCCCGTATGCACCCGGCAAGCCCAATCCGGTTGTGTCGTGGCCTATTCCACCGACCTGATCGGTCTGCCGTCGCTGTTCGGCAACAGCGCGCTCGACCAGCTCAGCGGCCCCATGGGCCTGCCGTTCGGTCCCCGCCTACAGGTAGCCTGCACCGATCCGTCGACGATCGCCGGCGACCACACGCCGGTCGGAGTGACCATGCCGAGCGCACCGTTCGCATTCGGCATCATCTCGATCCTGATGCAGTACACCACCTTCCCCGAGCCGCTGCCCACGTCGGCATCGACCTGGACCACCACCCAGGGCCGCGTGATCGCCAAGTGCACCAACGTCAATGGCTTCCACCGCCTGCACGCGACGATAGTCCGCCGTCAGCAGGTCAACGAAGTACCGCTGTTCGACACCCACCTCCTCGACATGAACGCGGGCCTGGACCTCCTGGTCTCCATCGCCCACAAACAGATCGAGAGCTACGGCGCCTGACTTTGCCGGCGATCCCGTTTTCCGAGATCAGCGGCAAACTCGATCAATCTTTACTGCGCCCGCTCGTCGAGATCGATGACGGCCACCCGGACCCCGTTCGCGGCCAGGTCCACGGCGATCGAACTGCCCAGACCACCCGCACCACCTGTGATCACCGCAACGGTCCCGACCAGCGCGGCACGTTCGGCGAACCACACGCCAGAACCACAATCGGGCGTCATGACAGGTACGTGGTGCCGAAGCTCTCGAGGAACTCAGTGGTGGCAGGTAGCCCGTCGGTGAAGCTGCTCACCAGAATCCAGGTCACTCCTGCCTTCTCCAAGGCCGCGAAAGCCTCCCAATGCCGGTCGACGTCGGTCGTCGGATCCTCGATGCCCGCTCCGCTGTAGGAGTAGACGACGTCGATCGGGTCAAGCCGCCCGGCCGCGACGGCACTCTCCCGGATTTCCGAGATCGTCTCTGCAAGTGCGGAATACGTTCCCAGTTCCGGAGTGCGGGCGGTGGAGCTGAGTTCACCGCCACCGGACATCGGCATCCAGCCCTGCGCCCGGTTGGCGACACGCCGCCGGCTGAGCTTGGAGTTGCCACCGATCCAGATCGGAATGGGGTCCTGCACGGGTACCGGCCGGGCCATCACGTCCCGGGCGCTGAAGTGGCTACCCTGGTAGCTGAACGGCTTTCCGCTCCAATGCTGCGGCAATACGTCCAGCGCCTCATCGAACAACACGTTCCGCTCATCGAAATCGACACCGAGAGCGTGAAATTCGCTCTTCTGGTAGCCGGTCCCGATCCCGGGGATCAGCCGACCTCCGGACAATTTGTCCAGTGTCGCAGCCGATTTCGCCAGCAGCGACGGATTTCGGTACGGAGCAACCGCCAGATACGTGAGCAACCTGATGCGTTCGGTGGCAGCGGCGACAAATCCCAGTGCCACAAAAGGATCGAAGGTCTGATGCCCACCGGCGTCGAGCCAGCGAGCACCCGGAACAGGATGCTCGCTCAAGGCAAAGCCGTCGAATCCACTTCGTTCGGCCGCGACCGCAACGTCTTTGAGCGGACCCGCCGCCGACACGTCACCATCGGAACCGATCGTTTCCGGATAGTATTAGATGTACCGCATTGTCACAGCGAGACGATCGTCGCCGACGCAGTTCCGGGCGCGCCGTACACCTGGGCCAGGCCCACGCGCGGGTTGCCGGGCACCTGCCGGTCGCCGCATTCGCCGCGCAACTGTTTGACCAGCTCGTGCATCTGCCGCAGACCCGACGCACCGATCGGTTCACCGTTGGCGATGAGGCCACCATCGGTGTTGACGGGGATGGAGCCGTCGATCTCGGTGGCTCCTTCGGCCAGAAGTTGTTCCTGCTCACCGTCTTTGCACAGCCCGGTCTCGGCCATGTGGATGACCTCGGCGCCGGCGTCAGTGTCCTGGAGCTGGGCGATGTCGACGTCCTCGGGTCCGATGCCGGCCCGCTCGTACGCGGCGCGGGCGGCGTACACCGTGGGTGAGAGATCCTCGATGAGCGGTGCCGACGTGGCGTGCACCTCGTACGCACCGGCCCGCCGAGTACGGATCTCACTGGCGCGCAGGAATACCGGCTTGTCGGTGAACTTGTGCGCGATGTCGCCGCGGCACATGATCACCGCGGCCGCCCCCTCGTCGGGTGAACAGAACATATACTGGGTGAGCGGATAGTTGACCAGTTGCGAGGCCAGGATGTCGTCCTCGCCGATCGGTGTGCGGCGGAAGGCGTTCGGGTTCTTCTCACCGTTGCGGAAGTTCTTGGCCGCCACCCGCGCCAGGGTGCGCTGCGAGATGCCGTGGTCGTGGATGTAGCGGTTGGCCTTCATCCCGAAGAACTTGGTGGTGAGGAACTGCCCGTTCTCCGCATACCACTGCGGCAGAGCCAGTTTCGCGGGATTATCGGTGAACGCACCACGGGGATGCTTGTCCATGCCGACGGCGATGCCGATGTCGTAGGTGCCCAGGCGGATGGTGTCGGCGGTCTGCGCGATAGCGCTGGCCGAGGTGGCGCACGCGTTGAACACATTGGTGAAGGTGATACCGGTCAGACCCACCAACCGGGTGACCGCGTCGGGGTTGGAGATCTCATAGCTGCCGCCGAACCCGAACTGAATGTCCTTCCATTCCAGACCCGCGTCGGTGAGCGCCAGTTGTATTGCCTCAGCGCCCATTTCCATCGCGGTCTTGTCGAATCGGCCGAAAGGGTGCAGGCCCACCCCGATGATGGCCACGTCCGGTCGAGCGGAGCGAGGGGAATCGCCACTGTTGGTCATGCCGAAACACTCCTGAATGCGAAGGTATAGATGTCGTCGCCGGCGTCGTCCGTGGCGAATGGAATCATCGTCAGCTCCACCCGCTGGCCGAACTCGATCTTCGACGGATCACTCTCGGTGAGCCGGCCCTCGACTCGAACCACATCGTCGAGTTCGACGAGACCGACACCGAACGGCTGGAAGTCCTTGCCGACCGGACCGACGTACGGCGCGCCGGGCGGAAACGCCTGCACGGTCCAAGCGACGATCGTCCCGGTCCGCGGCAGCAACTCCTCCGTCATCGGCGCGGTGCTGCAGTTGGGGCAGCGATCCTGCGCGGGAAAGGTCACGAACTCGCACGCTCCGCAGCGGCTGCCGATGAGCTGCGGGTCCGCATCGGGCCAGGTGGAGATCTCCGGCGCCAGAGCCTTGGGCATGTCATCCCTCCAGATGATTCTCTAATTCTCAGCCAATGTATCTCATGTTCTCGTATGATGGAAACATGATTCTCACACGGCCACCGCCCAACCGGCCACGAGCCCGCCCTAAGATCGGCCCGGGATCAGTCATCGCCCCCGAACGTCGGAAACGGCGGCACAGGCGGCGAATAGTATTGCCGCGGAGAGCCTTCCAGCTCGGTCAACACCGACTCGACCAGTTCGTAGGTCTCCCGGTGACCATCGGAGAAGCCGAGCGACTCCTCCATCATCACCACGCGGGAGACGCTGGTCAGCACGACGATAAGCGCAGCGGGAGGAATCTCGCCGAACCGGCTCTCCGCTCGGGTGAGCGCCTTCTCGATCGTGCGCTGAGCCTCGATCCGCAGCTCCGCGGAGTACTTCGCGATCTCGGCGCGCAGTTCCTTGCGATGATTGGCCAGCGCCAGCAGTTCCGTGGTGAACGCCGCGATTTGCGGATCGGTACTGAACTGCCATAGCGCCCACAGCGGTTGCGGGCAGTTCAACAGGGCACGCTGCTGCTCCACTCCCTCTGCGGCGCGGCGCCGGAACATCTCCAGGAAGAGTTCGTCCATGGTCCGGAAGTAGTAGTGCACCAACTGCGGCTTCAGCCCGGCCTCATCAGCAACCTTTCTGGATGTCACTGCACCGTAGCCCTTTTCGACCATCAGTCGTTCGGCCGCGTCGAGCAGCGCCGTTCGGCTCGCCGCATCGCGCGTTCCAATCCTGCGTCCATCACTCACATCAGCATCTCCAGTCCCGCCACGACGTGCGTCGACACCACCCGCAGTGGCCGCCACCCGAACATGACCTTGACCTCACTGCGCCATACTGGTAATCCTAGTCACATTGCTGAGCGAGTGCTCAGCACATCTACTTCGCGGTTCAGCCCCCGCAGAACAAATCACACAGCCCGATGAACGCCGTATCCCATCGAAGCGGACCACTCCACCGGGCAGCACATACTTCCGACAAAGGAGACACCGTGAGCGAGCTCAAAGACCACGACAGCGGCATCCTGGATCTGGACTTCTTCACGGCGCAGGAGTTGGTCCCCGATCCCTACCCATACTTCGATGAGCTACGCGCCAAGTGCCCGGTGACCCGGGAGTCACACCGAGGCGTATACGCTGTCACCGGCCATGCCGAAGCAGTGAAGGTTTTCAAGGATCCCGACAACTTCTCCTCCTGCATCTCGGTGTCCGGACCGTTCCCCGGCCTTCCGTTCACCCCCGAGGGCAGCGACATCAGCGCCCAGATCGCCGCCCACCGCACCGAGCTGCCCCTGCACGAGCACATGGTCACCATGGATCCACCCGACCACGCCCGCGCCCGGAGTCTGCTCAGCCGGCTGCTCACCCCCAAACGAATCAGCGAGAACGAACAGTTCATGTCCCGCCTCGCCGACCAGTTCCTCGACGAGTTCATCGACACCGGCTCATGCGAGTTGATGGGCCACTACGGCAAATCCTTCGCACTGCTGACGATCGCCGACCTGCTCGGTGTACCCGAGGAGGACCACGAGGAATTCCGCACCGTGCTCGGCGCACCGCGCAAGGGTGCCCGCCCCGGCGCCCTCGACAAAGAGGTGATGGCCGAGAACCCGTTGGAGTGGCTCGACACCAAGTTCACCGCCTACCTCGCCGACCGCCGCGAGAACCCCCGCAACGATGTGCTGACGCTGCTCGCGAAAGCCACCTACCGCGACGGCACTGTTCCCGAGCTGGTCGAGGTGGTGCGCACCGCGACATTCTTGTTCGCCGCGGGACAGGAAACCACCACCAAACTGATCACAGCCGCGCTGCGGGTCATCGGCGAACGCCCGGACCTGCAGCAGCAGTTGCGCGACGACCGCAGCCTGATCCCCACCTTCATCGAGGAGACGCTGCGGCTGGAAAGTCCGGTCAAGAGCGATTTCCGCGTGGCGGTGCGTGACACCACTCTCGGCGACACCGACGTGCCGGCCGGGTCGACGGTGATGATCTGCCCCGGTGCCGTCAACCGTGATCCCGAGACCTTCACCGAACCCAACGAGTTCGATATTGCGCGTGAGAACGTGCGGGAGCAGTTGGCGTTCGGCCGCGGTATCCACTCCTGTCCCGGCGCCCCGCTGGCCCGCGCCGAGGGCCGCGTCACCATCGAGAAATTCCTCGACCGGATGGCCGATATCCGCATCTCCACCGAACACCACGGCCCCGAGAGCAACCGGCGCTACGACTTCGAACCCACCTACATCCTGCGTGGACTCACCGAGCTGCACCTGGAGTTCACCCCCATCGAAAGCGAGCAAGCATGAGCGACAACAAGAGCCGGGTAGCGGTTGTCACCGGCGGCGGATCCGGGATCGGCGCTGCCGTCGCGGAGCAGCTCAGCACCGCGGGCCACCGGGTCGCGGTCCTGGACCTCAACACCGCCAACGCCGAAGCCGTCGCCGCCTCCATTCGCGATGCGGGCGGCGAGGCGATCGGCCTGACCGTCGACGTCGCCGACCGCACCTCGGTGGACAAGGCCGTCGGCCAGGTGCGTGAAAAGTTCGGCCCTATCGAGATTCTCGTGACCAGCGCCGGCGTCGACGCGCAAACTCCCTACGCAGACATCTCCGGCGACGAATGGAACCGGGTGATCGGGATCAACCTCACCGGCACCTTCAACGCCACCCAGTCGATCATCCCCGATATGCAGGCGGGCGGCTGGGGACGCATCGTCACCATCTCGTCGTCGAGCGCCCAGTCCGGCGGTCCCGATCGCGCGCACTACATCGCCTCCAAGGGTGGTGTCATCGCGCTCACCAAGGCCCTGGCTTTCGACTTCTCGCCCCAGGGCATCACCGCCAACACCATTCCGCCGTCGATCATCGCCACGCCGATGGCCGACACCGCCGTACAGGCCGGGCTGCTGCCCAAGCTCGACGATCTGGCTATGATGACCCCGGTCCGACGCACCGGACTGCCCGAGGACATCGCCGCCGCCGCGGTATTCCTGTGCTCGGAGCAGGCCGGCTTCATCACCGGCCAGGTGATCGGCGTCAACGGCGGCTGGTACATCTGACCGGCCTAGGGGGGAATGGCAATGACCACGGCCGAGCAGGCCACGGCTGAATCGATGGCGCCTACAGCGGGCGCCGAGATCGGCAACTGGGTACGCGGGTACGCCCACCGCCACCCGATCGCATCGATGGAAACCGTTGGCGGACAGGTGATGTTGGGCTGGGAGGCAGTGGTCTTCCTGGTCACCGATATCATCCATCTGCGGTTTCCATGGAAGGAGTTCGTGCGCCAGTCGGCGTTCATGACGTCGGCTTCGGCGCTGCCGACGGTGTTCGTGGCCATTCCGATCGGGATGACCCTGTCGATCCAGTTCGCGTTGCTCGCCGCACAGGTGGGCGCCACCTCGCTCGCGGGAGCGGCCAGCGGACTGGCCGTGATCCGGCAGGGTGCGCCGATGGTGGCGGCGCTGCTGATGGCCGCGGCGGCCGGGTCGGCCGTATGCGCCGACCTCGGCTCCCGCAAGATCCGCGAGGAACTCGACGCGATGGAGGTGATGGGGCTGTCGGTGATCCAGCGCCTGGTGGTGCCGCGTATGGTCGCCGCGGTGCTCGTCAGCGTATGTCTCACCGGCGTCATCTGTTTCGTCGGATTCTTCTCCGGCTACATCTTCAATGTGTTCGTGCAGAACGGAACTCCCGGCACGTTCGTCACCACATTCGCCTCATTCGCCACCGTCTCCGACTTCGTACTCACCATGATCAAGGCCGCGGTGTTCGGTGCGATCGTCGCAATTGTGGCCTGCCACAAGGGTTTGAACACCAGCGGCGGACCCGCGGGCGTGGCCAATTCAGTGAATGCGACGGTGGTCGCGTCGATCATCCTGCTGATGCTGGTGAATGTGGGTTTCACCCAGCTGTACGTGATGCTGTTTCCCCGGACCGGATTCTAGAAGGACCGGACTCACGACAATGACCTCACCGTCCCGCTATTATCCGCCCGGCACCCGGCAGATCGTCGTCGCGTCGAGGGCCGTCACCGGCTGGTGGCTCAAACTCGGCCACATCGCATTCTTCTGCGTCCGTGCTATCGGCGCGATACCACTCGCCGTGAAGAACTACAGCAAAGAAACCCAGCGCGTCCTGTCCGATGTGACCTGGGGCAATGGGTCCATCGTCGTGGGCGGCGGCACCGCCGGCGTCATCCTCGTGCTCGGCGCCGCCGGTGGTGCGATCGTCGGCATCGAAGGCTACAACGCGCTGCAGATGCTCGGCATGGAACCGGCCACCGGCATGGTGGCCTCCACCGCCGCCACCCGCGAGCTGGCACCGCTGATGGCCTCGCTCGCGTTCGCCTCGCAGGCCGGTTGCCGATTCACCGCACAACTCGGCGCGATGCGGATCGCCGAGGAGATCGATGCGCTGGAAAGCATTGCGATCCGGCCTATTCCGTATCTGGTGTCCACCAGGCTCTTTGCCGCGATCGTCGCAGTCGTACCGCTGTATCTGGTGTGCTTGGCGCTGAATTATCTTGCGGTGCAGGCAGTGGTGTTCGTCTCCGGCGGGCTGTCCAACGGCACCTACCAGCATTACTTCCAGCTGGTCCTCAGTCCCGTCGACGTACTGTATTCACTGGCCAAGGCGGTCATCTTCGTCATCATCACCTCAGTGATCCAGTGCTACTACGGCTTCTATGCCAGCGGTGGACCGCAGGGGGTCGGTACCGCGGCCGGTCGTGCGATGCGCGCGGCCATTTCGGCGATGATCGTCGCCAATCTGGTTGCCACCATCCTGTTCTGGGGCATCGACTCCGCGGCACGGTTGAGTGGGTAGGCCATGATCGACGCATATGAGCAGGGACCGCGGGGAACCAGCACCCGCACGCTGGCGATCAGCGCGCTTGTCGCCGTTGCGCTCGTCGCGACGATCCTCGCGGCCACCGTCCTGAAAGCCCGTGGATCACTGACCGATTCGGTCCCGGTGACCGCTGAGCTGTCCGACGTCGGCGACGGCCTCCCGAAAAGTTCCGACGTCAAGTACCGCGGCGTGATCGTGGGCTCGGTCCGCGGCGTCACCCCCGGCCTGCGCGGCAAACGCACCGTGGTGAAGATCGCGCTCGAACCCGCACGGGCAAAAGGTATTCCGAGCACCGTCACCGCACGGGTGGTGCCCAGCAACCTGTTCGCGGTGTCGTCGGTACAGCTTCTCGACGACGCCTCGGGCACCACGACCCGGACGCTGCGCGGCGGCGACGTCATCACCGAGAACCGCGACAACGACACCGTGCAGTTCCAGACGGCGCTGTCGAAGATCCGTGACATCGTGGCGGCATCGGCGCGCGAGCCCGGCGACACCACCGTCGGCCTGCTCGCCGCCATCACCACCGCCACCGACCGGCGCGGCACCGACATCGTGCGCGCCGGTACCCAGCTGCGCCGCATCACCTCCGAGATCAACGCCGTGATGACGCCGAACGGTCCGTCGCTGCTCGACGGTCTCACCGAATCGGTGACCGCACTGCGCAAGGCGGCCCCCGATCTGCTCGACGCCCTGCACTCGTCGGTGGTACCGATGCAGACGGTCGCAGCACAATCAAATCAGTTGCAGACGCTGCTGTCGGGCGGCATAACCACCGCCGGCCGCATCGATGTGGCGATGCGCAACAACGCGACGATCCTCAAGAAGATCACCTCCGAGGCCGCGCCGATCGCGGATGTGGTTGGGCGCGGCGGGTATTCGTTCACCGGAACGGTGGTGGCGATCGCAGAGATCTCCGACAAATGGTTCACCGAGTTCTGGCCCGAAGGACAACAGAACGCGCGCGGCAAGTTCCGGCTACAGATCACCCCGCACAGGCTGTACACCCGAGCCGACTGCCCCCGATACGGGACCATGGAGGGCGACAGTTGCAAAACCGCACCTACCGTCGTCACCGCCCCCAAGTACACGGGCAAGAAGTCACATGTGACCCAAGGCTATAGGGCTGGGGGCGATAGAACTGGGGGATACAAGCCGGTCGCGAGCATGGGCGGCAACGTCGGATCCGTCGGCAGCCCAGCCGAACAGCAGCAGCTCGGCGCGCTCGTGGGTGGCAATCCCGTCACCTCCACCCTGCTGCTCGGCCCGGTTACCCGCGGCGCCGACGTCACCGTCAGCCCGGTCACTCCCGTGAGCGAAGGGACCACACCGCGATGAGCGTGCGCAAACCGCTGATCGGGATGATCCTGTTCCTGATCGTCTCGATCGCCCTCACCTCCACCGTCGTGGTGACGTTGCGGCGTGGCGTCGACGGCGACACCGCCACTTACACGGCACGATTCACCGATGTCACCGGACTCAAGGCGGGCGACGACGTGCGCATGGCAGGCATCCGCGTCGGCCGCGTCGACAAGGTGTCTCTCGACGGGGCGGTCGCCAAGGTCCGGTTCCGGGTGGAGAAAAGGCACACCGTCGACTCCCGAACCCGCGCATCGGTCAATTATCAGAACATCGTCGGGCAGCGCTATCTCGGATTGTCGCGGGACGACAAAACCAACCCCGAACCGCTGGCGCACAAAGAGATCCCGCTCGATCGGACCGAACCGTCGTTCGACATCTCGGCATTGCTCAATGGTTTCGAGCCGCTGTTCAGCGTGCTCGATCCGCAGCAGGTCGACAACCTGACCACCGCACTGATCCGATCGTTGCAGGGAGACACCGGATCGATCGCCCAATTGATCGCGCAGACATCGCAATTGGCCAAGTCACTGACCGGCGACGATGATCTGCTCGGGCGTGTCATCACCAATCTGTCGGATATCGTCGGGGTGTTCGCGAAGCAACGCGGTGAGATCGACACGGTGGTCCGCAGCTCGCGCGACCTGATCACCGGATTGTCCGCCCAGCAGGACCAGTTCCTCAAGAACATCGACGTCACCACCAAGGTGATCGATCGGGCGGCTGTGCTCACCTCGCAGGCATTGCCGGAGTTCACCACGATGCTCGACCGTGATCCCGGCTTCCTCGGGCATTTTCTCACCAACAAGGAGGCGTTCGGTTTCCTCGGGTTCAATCTGCCGCCGCTGCTCAAGGGGCTGGCGCGCGTGACGCAGGGCGGCGCGTACATCGAAACGTACCTGTGCAATATCAACGCCACCTTCGTGCCGGCGCTGAGCACGGTCATTCCCACCATCGTCGCAACCGCCTCCGGCGGAAGCATCACACAATCGCCGATCTGCAGGTGAGGTCATGCCGCAACGACTGAGCACATGGCTGCGCACCCCGCTGGCCGAACGCAACAAGGCCCTGGTGGGCACCACCGCGCTGCTGATCCTGGCGCTGATCATCTTCATCGCTCTGCAGATCAGTTCCGGTGGCATCGGCAAGCGCACCATCCACGCCGAATTCGCCCAGGCCGCCGGCATCTCCTCCGGCGACGCCGTCAATGTCGCCGGCGTGCAGGTGGGCACGGTCACCAAGACCGCACTCGCCGGGAAGCTGGTGCGCGTCGACATGCAGGTCGACGACACCGTCGACCTCGGGCCGTCAAGCAGAGCGGCGATCAAGCTCACCACCCTGCTCGGATCCCGGTACATCGATCTGCGCCCGGCCGGCAAGGGAACACTGCCCGACGCGACGATCAGGCTCTCGCACACCGAGGTTCCGTACACGCTGCAAGAGGTCCTACAGGATGCCACCGTCACCTTCGAACAGGTCGATGCCGACGACATCGCCAAGTCGATGACCACCCTGGCGCATCAGCTCGACGACACCCCGGCGCTGATCCCGCAGGTGCTGACCAACGTGCAGAACCTGTCGACGATCCTGGCCGACCGACGTTCGCAGATCGGTGACCTGCTCACCGGCACAGAGCAACTCACCACCGTGGTCCAGAACCAGCAGAAGAATCTCGGTGAACTGGTCACCTCCGGTGACAAGCTGCTGCGCGCCCTGCTGCAACGACAGCACACCATCACCCGATTGCTGGATGCCACCACCGAGGTGGTGGGCCAACTTCGCACGATCGTCGTCGACGACAACTCCGGCGTGCAAGCCCTCATCACCAACCTCAACGGGCTGCTGACCACGCTGCAACGCAACGACGCCCTGCTCCGCAACACCATGGAGATCCTGCCGGTTCCGTTGCGCAACTTCACCAACACCACCGGAACGGGCAACGAGGTCGACTTCTCCTCCGTGGCAGGCCCGTTCATCGACTCGTGGATGTGCGCGGTGTCCAAGCAGGCGCAGGTACGCAATCTGCCGCCCTATTTCAAGGACTGCCAGTGAAATCGCTGATCAAGATCCTTCTGGCCGTGGCAGTCGTCGCGGTGCTCGTCGCCGGGGCGGTGAAGGTGTGGCGCGACCGTGACCACACCATCGACGTCGTCGCCAACTTCGATAGCACGTCGGGCCTGTACGAGGGCAATGCGGTTGCGGTGCTGGGCATGACGGTCGGCAAGGTGACCTCCATCAAATCGCGCGGCAGCTACGTCGAGGTCGGCATGGAGATCGACGCCGACACCCCGGTGCCCGCCGACGTCACCGCCGTCACCGTGTCCACATCGGTGCTCACCGACCGCCACGTCGAACTCACCCCCGTCTACGACGGCGGCCCCCGCCTGCAAGCGCACCAGATCATCGACAAGACCCGGGTGCCCGTCGAGCTCGACCGCACGCTGGCCATGAGCCAGAAGCTGGCGGTGAGCCTGCAGGGTGACGGCGAGGGCGGCGGGCCGGTGGCGGACCTGCTGTCGACGGCGGCGGCGATCACCGACGGCAACGGCCCCGACATCCGCGCCGCGCTCACCACCCTGTCGAAGGCGCTCGCGATCGGTGACGACGGCGGTGATGCCACCGGTGAGGCCATCACGAAGACGGTGAACAATCTGTCGGCGCTGTCGCAGGCCGCCGCGGACAACGACGCGCTGATCCGCAGCTTCGGGTCGTCGGTGCAGCAGATCAGCGATCTGTTCGCCGACCAGCGCATCGGCTGGGGAACCACCGGCGCTCAGATCAACGCGATCCTCGGTGAGGCCACCGACATCCTCACCACCCGGCGCGACGACATGGCCCAGACCGTCACCGGGGCACAGGCGGTCACCAAGACCCTGGTGGACTACCGACGGCAATT
The DNA here is from genome assembly GCF_937858515.1 of uncultured Gordonia sp. NCBI lineage: Bacteria > Bacillati > Actinomycetota > Actinomycetes > Mycobacteriales > Gordoniaceae > Gordonia > uncultured Gordonia sp. The sequence continues at coordinate 18,627 of NZ_CALLZT010000100.1, forward strand.
GCAGGAGTTCCTCAATGTGACCCCGCTGCTGATGGACAACGTGTGGAACGTCATCGACATCCCACGCGGCGCGGCCCGCGTGCACGGCGTTCTCGATCACGTATTCACCCACGGAACCCTGATGAAAGAGATCTGCAATGTGCTGCAGATGAAGGACCGGGGTTGCGCCACCGGCACTCCCAAGGATTTCGGCCCCGACTTCGGGTTGAGTTCGATGCTCGAAGGGCTCGCGAAATGACCGCCCGATCGGCCCGGCGCCTCGCCATGACCACGACGGCGGCGCTGCTGCTGTCCGGCTGCGGTGTGGGGCTGGAGGATCTGCCATTGCCCCAACGCGGTGATGGCGGAGGTAATTTCTACAGTGTCACAGCTGAATTCACCAACGCCTTGAACCTGCCCGAACGTGCCAAGGTACGCCTGGCCGGCGCCGATGTCGGCGAGGTGTCGGCGATGACGGTCCGCGATTACACGGCGGTTGTCACCCTGCGCATCCGCGACGATGTGAGCCTGCCGGTGGGCACGGGCGTCGAGTTGCGCACCGCCACCCCACTCGGCGAGGTGTTCGTGGCCGTCACTCCACCCGAAAACCCTGGTGCCGCAAACATTCAGAACGGTGACAAGATCCCCCTCGCCGACACGTCGGCCGCCGCCACCATCGAGCAGGTGCTCGCGTCGTCGGCGATGCTCGTGAACGGGGGTGTGCTGCGCGACCTCACCAAGCTGCTCAACGGCCTCGGTCACGCGGTCGGCGACAAGGGTGAGGCACTGGCCGACCTTGTCGCACAATCGACCTCGTTGATCAACAAGCTGTCCAAGAAGTCCGGCGACATCCGCGTCGCGCTCGAGCAGACCGACCGGCTGGTGCAGACGCTGTCGGATAGGCAATCGACCCTCACCGATTCTCTCGCCGCAGCGGGACCGGCGGTCGACGTGATCGCCGCGAATACCGACGACATCCTGGCCCTCGTCGATAAGGTGGGCGCCATCAGCACCACGCTGTCGACGTTCCCTTCGGTCGCGACCGGAAAGACCCAGCATCTCGCGGCCAGCATCAACCGCATTTCGTACGAACTCAACAGGGCCGCAACCGATCCGCGGGCATCGCTGGCCAAGATGAACAAACTGCTGCCGCCGGTGCTCAAGATCATCAACTCCACCGGCGCACACGTCGACGCCGACCTCGAGGACCTCTCGATCGGCGCGCTCGACGACTTCCGGCACCCGGCCGACCCCGGCAGCCGGTTGCCCAGCACCATCGACATCGACAACTTCGCGGGCACCATCATGTATTCGCTGCTGCGATTGAAGATGAAGTTCGGACCCGGTGACGACGTACTCGATCCTCGTACTCCCAAGTCCCAGAAGGAGTATCAGAAGAAGACGACACATAGCAACCCGCCGGGAACCGCCCGGCCGAAGACGACCGAGCCGAGCAGGACGGCGCCCCGATGACCACTCGCACCGACTCCCGGCCGGGCCCACTCGCCCGCGCCGTCGACCTGCCCGCCCGCGGCATCACCACCACCGTGCGCGCCGCCGTCAAACACCGCCTCTGGCTCTCGGCCATCGGCCTGGGTCTGGTCCTGCTGCTCGGCGTCGCTTACCACGCGGTGGCGGTGTTCGGTATGAACGCCGACGACACGATCTCCGTCCGTATCCGTTTCGCCGATTCCGGTGGACTGCTTCCCGATCGCGAGGTGACGGTGCGCGGCGTGAAAGTCGGATCCGTCTCGTCTGTCGATCTCACCGGCGACGGGGTGGTGGCAGTGCTCTCACTCGACGCCGACGCCCGCATTCCCCGCGACTCCCCCGTTCGGGTTGCCGGATTGTCGTTCGCCGGCGAACAATACGTCGATTTCCGGCCGACGAGTTCGAACGGCCCATATCTGACCGACGGTTCCGAGATCAGCACACTTGAGCCGGACAGCACACCCACCCCGCTGGCGACTCTGCTCGAGGATCTCGACGGCATGCTCGCCCAGATCGACACCGACCAGCTCAAGACCATCCGCGACGAGCTCGGCGTCAGCACGGCCGGACCGGAAAAGCTGCGCGACATCATCGATGGCGGCACCTTCCTGATCTCGACACTGGATTCGGTGCTGCCGCAGACCACCTCGCTGATCAAGACCAGCAGGGTGGTACTCACCACCCTCGGCGAGGGCGGTCCGGCGATCCGGGAGACCTCCCGCGACCTCGACACCCTGTTCACCGGCGTGTCCCGGAAGGCAGACGGCTACAAGACATTGCTGAAACAGACGCCGCCACTACTGTCGGCGATCGACTCGATCATCGCCGACAACTCGCCGACGATGGTGCAGTTGCTGGGGAATCTCGCCACCGTCACACAGCTCGTCTATCAGCGGTTGCCCGCACTCAACGACTTCTTCTTCCCGGCCAGCGGCCGCGGATCGGTCCTCAAGGCGCTCACGTACACGATGCACGACGGCGGAATCTGGGGTGCGCTCAACGTGTATCCGCGGGCGGCGTGCGACTATCTGCAACTGCCTCGGTTCGCCTCGTCGGAGCCCAGCCATCCCGAGCCGTACCTGTACACGTTCTGCCCCAACAATGATCCGACGGTCTTGATCCGTGGCGCCCGCAATGCGCCCCGACCACCGGGCGACGACACCAACGCCATGCCCGACGGCGCCGATCCGCGTGCCCGCGCCACGCCCACTCCCACCGGGCCGCTGAGCATCCCGCTCCCCTACGCGGGCCCGGAGCTGCCCAACCAGCCCTGGCCGCTGCCCAAACCCCAGCCCACCATTGACCAACCGCGCTAGCCCGAGCCGGACACAGGAGAAGACCATGACAAGCACGCTGTCCGACCTCACGGACGAGAAGTCCGAAAACCAGGTCGATGAGACTGCCACCGCCACCGACACCGCGGAAACCATCACCGACAAGACGGAGACCACCGACAAGACGGAGACCACCGGCGAGACGGAGACCACCGGCGAGACAGCGGCCACAGGCAAGAAGCCCGACGACAAGGCCGCGCGCCTGGCCGGTCTGCGTACCGCGCTCGGCAGCCCCCGCTCACGCCGCGGCGGTGTGATCATCCTGGCACTACTCGCCCTCGCCGGTATCGCGGGAACCGCGTGGTTCGGCTCTCAGTGGCGTTCGGCCGACAACACCGCCAAGGCCGCCGACGCCGCGACGTCGGCGGCCCGCGAGTTCACCACCACGCTCACCAGCGTCAGCGCCGATTCCCTCGACCAGGACTTCGCGGCGGTGCTCGACGGCTCGACAGGCGAGTTCCGCCAGATGTACGCCAAGTCCAGCGACCAGCTCCGGCAACTCCTCGTCGACAACAAGGCCCAGGCCAAGGGCACAGTCCTGGCCTCCGGCGTGGTGTCGGCGTCCACCGACAAGGTGGTGGTGCTGATGTTCGTCGACCAGACCGTCCAGAACGTCTCCAACACCACACCCCGGATCGACCGCAGCCGCATCCGCGTCACGATGACCAAACACGATGGCCGCTGGCTGGCGGAGAAGGTCGAACTCCCCTAACGTCTGCGCACAGGCCGGTCCCTGGGATTGAATGATCGGATATGGGGTACCCGGCGAGCAGAGGTGGGTTGTGGCGCAGGCGCGGCTGACGAGGGAGGCCAAGCGACAGCAGACACGCGAACGGCTGCTGGCTGCGGCGACCGCCGAATTCGGGCGCGCCGGGATGGCCGCCGCCGATATCGCGACGATCGTCGCCGAGGCCGGTGTCGCGCATTCCACGTTCTTCTTCCACTTCCCCACCAAGGAACACGTGCTGCTCGAACTCGAGGCCCGCGAGGAACGGCTCATGGCCGACCGGCTCGACGACTTCCTCGCCACGTCACCCGACCTGGGTGCGGCCCTGCACAAGGCCGTCGATCTGCTGGCCGAACTCGAGACCACGCTGGGACGACCCCTGTTCCGGGACTTCCTGGCCGCGCACTTCTCCACAACCCGGCCCATCTCCGAGGAGGGACTCGAACATCCGGTGTTCCTCACGCTGGTGGCACTGTTCGACGGTGCCATCCGCGACGGTGCCGCCGACGCGGCTCTCGACTCGATGAACTCCGCCTACTTCTTCCTGATAGGGCTGTACGCGCTGCTCCTCACCATCGGTGAGGGACCGAGCCGCAATGCCATGCTCGACGACTACGTCTCCCGCACCCTGCGCAGCCTCCAACCCCCACGCTGAGACACTCTGTTCCCCCGGGTGGTTGCTCTCTGCCTGAGAGATTGGCATTCTCATACATGAGAACGCCTCTAACTACGGACTCAGCAGCCCTGAGGAGATGTCCACGATGCGACCGATTCCCGCAGACCTCACCGAGAAGTACCTGGCCGACGGGTGGTGGACCGACCAATCCATCGGCGACCTCCTGAACACAGGCCTGACGGCCGCCCCCGACACCGAGTTCAACGTCCACTCGCGCCTGCGGCCGTGGCGCGGCACGTTCGCCGACGTGGAGAGCATGGCCCGGCAACTCGCGTCCGGCCTGGCAAAGCGCGGTGTGCGCCCCGGCGACGTGATCGCCTTCCAACTGCCCAACTGGATGGAGGCCGCAGCCACGTTCTGGGCGTCGGCGTTCCTGGGCGCCACCGTGGTCCCCATCGTCCACTTCTACGGACTCAAGGAGGTCTCGTTCATCCTCGGCGAGGTCGAGCCGAAGGTGTTCATCTTCCCGTCCTCGTTCGGCAGCCTCACCTACGATCCGGCGATCGCCGCGGACGTACCCATCACCGGCATCATCGACCGCACTTTCGAAGACCTTCTCGACGACGATCCGCTGCCCGGCGTCGCCGAGGTCGACCCCGCCTCGGTCACGCTCATCGCCTTCACCTCCGGAACCACCAGCAATCCCAAAGGTGTTCTGCACAGTCACTATTCGCTCGGTCACGAAACCCGGCAGCTGGCCGCGATGTATCCGGCGGACCGCGGCCTGCAGCTCACCGCAGCCCCGGTCGGGCATTTCATCGGCATGATCAACGCATTCCTGATCCCGGTCATGGACGCCACTGCGATCAATCTCGCCGACACCTGGGATCCCGGTCAGGCCCTGGCGCTGATGTTCAGCGACGATCTGACCATCGGCGGCGGTGCCACCTACTACGTCACCAGCCTGCTCGATCACCCCGACTTCACCCCCGAGCACCTGCCGCACATGAAGTACGCGGGCCTGGGTGGATCGTCGGTGCCCGCGGCCATCACGCGCAGGCTCACCGACCTGGGCATCACCGTGTTCCGCTCGTACGGCAGCACCGAACATCCGTCGATCACCGGTTGCCACCCCAACGAACAACTCGATAAACGCGCCTACACCGACGGCCGGCCGCTCGCCGGTGTCGAGATCAGGTTCGGCGAGGACGGTGAGATCCTCAGTCGCGGACCGGATCTGTGTGCCGGCTACACCGACCCCGAACTCACCGCGCGCGCATTCGATGCCGACGGCTGGTACCACACCGGCGACATCGGGATTCTCGACGACGACGGCTACCTCACCATCACCGACCGCAAATCCGACATCATCATCCGTGGTGGGGAGAACATCAGCGCCCTGGAGGTGGAGGAGACTCTGCTGACCATGCCGTCGGTGGCCGAGGCGGTGGCGGTGTCCGCCCCCGACGCACGCCTGGGCGAGCACGTCGCCGCGGTGCTGCGCCTGCGCCCGGGCTGCGACATGCCCACCATCGACGAGGTGCAGGCGCACTTCGCCGCAGCCGGGCTGGCCAAGCAGAAGTGGCCCGAGGAACTGCGCCGGGTCGATGAGTTGCCGCGTACCGCGAGCGGCAAGGTTCAGAAGTTCATCGTCCGTAAGGATATTGCGGCATCCCATTTGTGAGAATATGATTCTCATAGAGAGCAAAGGAGAGTTTCATGCCCGTCAAGGAGCTGCCGTATCCGCTGTTCGATGCGGACAACCACCTGTACGAGACACCGGAGGCGCTGACCAAGTTCCTCCCCGACCGGTACAAGAAGGCGATCCAGTACGTCCAGGTCAACGGCCGGACCAAGATCGCCGTCCGCGGCCAGATCAGCGACTACATCCCCAACCCCACCTTCGACGTCGTCGCCCGGCCCGGATCGATGGAGGACTACTTCAAGAACGGCAACCCCGAAGGCAAGTCCAAGCGCGAGATCTTCGGCGAGTCGATGAAGTCCATCCCGGCATTCCGCGAACCGAAGGCGCGCCTGGAACTGATGGACGAGCTCGGCGTCGACCGGTCGCTGATGTTCCCCACGCTGGCGAGCCTCGTCGAGGAGCGCATGCGTGACGATCCGGAGACGATCCATGTCGTCATCCACGCCCTCAACGAGTGGCTTTACGAGACTTGGGGATTCAACTACGAGGACCGCATCTTCACCGTCCCGGTGATCAGCCTGCCGATTCTGGACAAGGCCCTCGAGGAGCTCGAATGGTGTGTGGAGCGCGGCGCCAAGTCGATCCTGGTGCGCCCGGCGCCGGTGCCCGGTTTCCGCGGGCCACGGTCGTTCGCGCTGCCGGAGTTCGATCCGTTCTGGAAGCGGGTCACCGAACTCGACATCCTCGTCTCCCAGCACTCCTCCGACAGCGGCTACGCCCGCTTCGATTCGGAGTGGGAGGGTTCGGACGGTGAGATGCTGCCGTTCCAGACCAACGCCTTCCGCATGGTCAACGAGTGGCGTCCGGTGCAGGACACCGTGTCCTCGTGGGTGTGCCACGGCGCGCTCTTCCGGCACCCTGATCTCAAGATCGCCGTCATCGAGAGCGGTGCGAGCTGGCTCAAGCCGCTGATGGACATGCTCGCCGACACCTACAAGAAGGCCCCCGAGGGCTTCGGCATGAACGATCCGCTCGAAGCGATCCGCCGCTGCATCTCGGTGAGCCCGTTCTACGAGGAGGGCGTCACCGACCTCATCGACCTGATCGGCGTCGACCGCGTGCTGTTCGGCTCGGACTATCCGCACCCCGAGGGTCTGGCCCAGCCCACCCACTTCGCCGATATGCTCGGACACCTGCCCGAGGAGGATCAGGCAAAGATCATGGGCGGCAACCTCGCCCGACTGCTCGGCGTCTGACCGCATCTGATAACAATGTCCGCAACCATGAAAGTGGTTGCGGACATTGTCATTTCAGCCTGCTGTCATTTCAGCCTGCTGTCATTTCAGCGTGGCATCATTTTATCGTGGTGTCAGCCGGGTGAGCGTACCCAGGAAGCTCGTCACGTACAGCGATCGGCTGTCCCAGCCCGGCCCGGCACCGAAACGTACCGACGACGGCGTGATCAGCCCCGAAGCGATGGTGCAGGACCGGCCCGAGTCCAGGTCCACCCGCACGATCCTGCCGGCGGCGTTGAGTGTCACGTAGGCCACGCCGTCCGGTCCGACGGTCAGGTCGTCGGCCGAGTTCAGCGGGCCGTATCCGGGCACGGTGACCCGACGGGTGACCCGTCCCCGCGCATCGACGGCCGCGATCACCGTCGCCGGGTTGAACGTGGTGGACACCACCAGGCGCTGCCGCGTGGTGTCGTAGGCGAGGCCGTTGGTGGAGGTGAGCGACGACGTCACGCCGGTGGTGCGCCCCGTCGCCGACACCCGTGTCAGGGTGGTGACGGCGGCAGAGCCGATGTCGCGGCTGACCACGAAGTCACCGCCGGGCAGCCGGGCCAGGCCGTTGGGCATGGTCAGTCCGCGTGCCACGGTCCGCCGTGCGCCGGTGGTCAGGTTCAGCGCCTCGATGGTGCCGTCGGTCCGGCTCCCCAGGCCCGACGCCATGGCGTTGCCGACGTTGAAATACGCTGTGCCACCGTCGACGACGATGCCACCGGGGCTTGACACGTTGGCCACGGCCACCGACCTGTGGCCGCCCGCACCGAGCCGCTTGATGGCGCCCGACGCACCGGTGAGGCTGGATTCGGACAGCAGCACGTTACCGCGCCCGTCGAACGCAAGATTCTCCAGCACCCCGTACCCCGAGGCGACGGTCTCGGCGGTCCACTGCGCACACGGTGCCGGTGCCGCCCCCGCTTCCCCGGCCGTCAGAGCGGCGGTCGCCACCATCGCGGCAATGCCCACCGTCGACCGGCAGCGCGATCCCAGCCTCATACCGAACTCCCCTCCCGCACGATGCGACCTACGCCACATCGAACAACTCCGCGAACACTACCCACGTAGTGGCCGAGATCGTGACGCCACCCCTGCTTTTCGCATCCACCTCTTGATCCCTGAGCCCGAAGCAACGAAGGAGCGACCAAACATCATGATCCCCGAGCCCGAAGCAACGAAGGAGCGACCAAACATCTTGATCCCTGAGGCTGAAGCGACGAAGGAGCGACCAAACATCGTGATCCCTGAGGCTGAAGCGACGAAGGAGCGACCAAACATCGTGATCCCTGAGGCTGAAGCGACGAAGGAGCGACCAAACATCTTGATCCCTGAGGCTGAAGCGACGAAGGAGCGAAGGTCACGAAGGGTCCGGTGACCTTTCGACACCTGACGCAACCACCTCGAAGCAGCTACGTCACAGCCCCCGCGACTTTGAATTCGACGATGCGGTCCCAGTCGAAGCCCAGCTCCTCCAGGATCGCATCGGTGTGCTCGGCAAAGCCGGGAGCTGCGGTGGATTCGTTCTTGGTGACGTCGAATTGCACCGGACTGGAGACTAATTCGATGTCACCAACGTCGATGATGTAGTCGTTGGCGCGCACCTGGTCGTCGGCACCGACCTGTAGCGAGTCCTGTACCGGCGCCCACGGACCCGACAGGGTGGCGAATCGTTTGGTCCATTCGGCCAGCGTCCGCGAGCCGATCACCTCCCGCAGGATCTCCACCGCGGCGACGGTGTTCTCCATGATCGACGCGTTGTCGGCGAACCGCGGGTCGTCGATGAGATCAGGCCGTTCGATGTGTTCGCACACGTCGCGCCAGAACTTGCCCGGCTGCAGCATCACCAGCGACAGGAACCGGCCGTCGGCCGTCCTGTACAGCCCCGACAGCGGATTGCGTACCGCCCCATGCTCACCCGGCTTCGGTGCTACCAGCGGCTTGTCGCAATACAGCGACAACCCGATCTGATGCCCCATCGACCACAGTCCGCTACCGAGCAGCGACACGTCCACCACCGACCCCTCACCGGTGCGTTCGCGTCGCAACAGAGCAGCACAGATGCCACCGGCCAGGTTGGTGCCGGAGATGGTGTCACCGAACGCCGGCCCGGGAGGGCTGACGATGCCGGGTGAGTCGGGCGGCGTCATCGATGCGGCGATCCCGCCCCGCGACCAAAATGCCGTCATGTCGTAGCCGCCGCGATCGAACTCCACCCCGCGCGGACCGAGCGCGCTGCCGCGGGCGTACACGATGTTCGGGTTGATCGCCTTGATGTCATCGACGTCGATACCGAACTTGGTACGCGGTCCGGGCAGGAAGCTGGTCAGGAACACGTCGGCGGTTTTGGTGAGCGCGTACAGCACCTCGCGCCCCTCGGGTGTGGACATGTCGATGCCGATACTGCGCTTGCCCCGATTGGCATGTTCCACATTGGGATTGGTGTCGCCCTCGACGACGAACGTGCCGGTCTGGCGCAGTCCGCGCTGCGGGTCACCGTTGACGGCGTGTTCCACCTTGATGACCTCGGCCCCCCATTCGGCGAGCACCGCGCCGGCCGACGGGACGAATCCGTACATGGCGACTTCGAGAATCCGGAACCCTTCGAGTGGCTTCATAACGGAGCCTTACCCTTTCACCGTCGCGGCGTACGCCTTGATCTCCAGGAACTCCTCGAGTCCGGCGACCCCCATCTCACGGCCGATGCCGGACTGCTTGTATCCGCCGAACGGCACGTCGGGGGTGAAGTAGTTGCCGCCGTTGATACTGAATGTTCCTGTGCGGATGCGTCTTCCGATGGCAAGCGCCCGGTCGTCGTCGGCCGACAGCACACCCCCGGACAGCCCGTACTTGGAGTTGTTGGCGATGCGCACGGCGTCGTCTTCGCTGTCGTAGGGAATCATCACCAGCACCGGCCCGAACACCTCCTCCTGCGCGATCTCGCTGTCGGGGTCGACATCGGCCAGAAGCGTTGCGCTGTAGAAGAATCCGGGATCGATCCTGGTACCACCGCGCACGAGGCGGGCGCCGTCGGCGATGGCGCGCTGCACCATGCCGTCGACCTTGTCGCGCTGCTTCTCGCTGATGAGCGGTCCCATATAGGTTTTGGTGTCGCCCGGGTCGCCGACGGCGACGTGTTGGAGCATGCCGGCCACCATCTCGGCGATCTGATCGTGCTGGGCGCGCGGCACCAGCAGCCGGGTGGTGAGCGCACAGCCCTGCCCGGCGTGCGTGCAGATGGTGAACGCGCCGAACATCGCAGCCTGCTGCAAATCCGCGTCATCGAGGACGATGAGTGCCGATTTACCGCCGAGTTCCAGGAACACCCGCTTGAGCGAGTCTGCCGCGGCGGCCATGATCTGCTTGCCCACCGGCGTGGAGCCGGTGAAGGTGACCACGTCGACTTCCGGATGGGTGGTGAGCAGCTTGCCCACCTCCACCGACTGACTGGAGATGATGTTGACCACGCCCGCCGGGATGTCGGTGTGTTCGGCGATGAGCTCACCGAGGGCCAGGGTGATCAGCGGGGTGTCGGGGGCGGCCTTGAGCACCACGGTGCAGCCTGCGGCCAGCGACGGCGCGAGCTTGGCCAGGGCCAGCTGGTTGGGATAGTTGTAGGCGATGATGGCCGAAACAACACCTGCCGCTTCCTTTTCCACCCACCGGCGATTGTCCTGACCACGCACCTCGATGGTGGACAGTTCCTCGGTGAACGAGTAGTCATCGAGCAGCCCGGCGTAGAACTCGACGATGCCGATCGGTGCGTCGAGTTGATTGCCGTAGGTGAGATTGCGGGTGGCGCCCACCTCGGCGATGGTCAGCTCCCGCAGATCGTCGGCGTGCTCACGCAGCACCGCGGCGAGTTGGGTCAGGCACCGTTTGCGCAATTCGACGTCGGTGGCCCAGCCGGAGTTCTCGAAGGCATCGCGTGCCGCGGCGATGGCACGCTCTGCCTCCGCGATTCCGGCGTCGGGGGCGGTACCGAGCACCGCACCTGTCGCCGGGTTGATCGACTCGTAGGTCGCCTCGATGTCGACCAGTTCGCCACCGATCAGCAGTCGCTTGTACACGTCGGCGACGCCCGGGTTGCCGGCTTGCGGCTCAATCGTCTCTTGGCTCACCACAGACTCCGTTCGGAAATAGCATTCTCACTTGTGGCATACGCCACATCCATAGGTCTGCACTGTATCAGCCCGATCAAGACGACGACAGGCACGCAACAGAACCGCCGAATCGGACATTTCGCTCGGGTTTTCACAGTCGGATTGGGTGAAACCGGTTGCCGACTCGCAACCCACGAGAGTACGGTTCTCATTCATAGGAAGGGAGATTCTTGTGATCGAAACAACAGCCCTCACGCCTTCGATGGGCGTGCAAGTACACGGGATCGACAGCCTCGACGACGACGCGGTCATCGCGGCCTGCCTCGAAGCGCTCAAATGGCGCGGCGTGCTGCTCATCCGCGGACTCGAACTCGATGAGGCCGCGCAGGTCACGTTCAGTAAGAAGCTCGGACCGGTACTCGCCCCCGCGGGCAAGGAGATCTTCACGGTCTCCCTCGATCCGTCCAAGTCACCGTCTGCGGAATACCTCAAGGGCACGTTCCACTGGCACATCGACGACACCACCAACGACATCCCGGCCAAGGCCACCATGCTGGCCTGCAAACACGCCGCGATGGTCGGCGGCGGTACCGAATTCGCCAGCACCTACGCCGCCTACGACAACCTGCCCGAACACGACCGCAAGCGGTACGAGGGACTGCGGGTGCTGCACACCTTCGAGGCCTCCCAGCGTCTGGTCAACCCCGATCCCACGGAGGAACAGCTCGCCCTCTGGCGTCGGCTGCCCACCCACGAGACCTCGCTGGTGTGGGACCGCAAGGACGGCCGCCGCTCACTCGTGCTCGGCGCCACCGCCGATCACATCGTCGGGGTATCCGAGAGCGAGAGCCGCGAGATCCTCGACGAGCTTCTGGCCTGGTCCACGCAGGAACGCTTCTCCTACACCCACGAATGGCAGCAGGGTGACGTGGTGATCTGGGACAACACCGGCATGCTGCACCGCGCACTGCCCTACGACCCGTCATCGGAGCGACTGATGCACCGCACCACCATCGCCGGGGACGAGGCCTGGGGTTGAGCGATGTGACCGGCGCGAAGAATGCGGTGGTGACGGGCGGCGGCTCCGGCATCGGGGCCGCTGTCGTCGAACGCCTGCGGGGCGAGGGCTATAACGTCGCGACCATCGACCTGAATCCGCCGGCCGACGACCCGCTGGCCGAGGCCGCCGACGTCACCGACCCGGAGCAGCTCGCCGCGGCCTTCGCGGCGATCCGGGAACAGTTGGGCCCCATCACGATTCTGGTCAACGCGGCCGGACTCGACGGTTTCCGCAAGTTCTCCGACATCGACTTCGCGTCCTGGAGCAAGGTCATCGACGTCAACCTCAACGGCGTGTACCACACCGTGCAGGCGGTGCTACCCGACATGGTCGAGGCCCGCTGGGGCCGGATCGTCAACATCTCGTCGTCGAGCGCGCATTCGGGTCAGCCGTTCATGGCGCACTACGTGGCGGCCAAATCGGCGGTCAACGGACTGACCAAGGCACTCGCACTTGAGTTGGGGCCCAAGGGAATCACCGTCAACGCGGTACCGCCCGGATTCATCGACACCCCGATGCTGCGCAACGCCGAGAACCAGAAGAACCTGGGCGGCACCGTCGAGGACCACATCAAACGCACCCCCGTCCGCCGGGTGGGCCGCCCGCAGGACATCGCCGCCGCGTGCGCCTTCCTCATCTCCGAGGACGCCGGTTACATCACCGGTCAGATCCTCGGCGTCAACGGCGGCCGGAACACTTAGAAGGGAACACATCATGGGACGTGTAGAGGGCAAGGTCGCTTTCGTCACCGGCGCCGCACGCGGCCAGGGCCGCAGCCACGCCGTACGTCTGGCAGAAGAGGGCGCCGACATCATCGCCGTCGACCTCTGCAAGAACATCGACTCCATGGGCTACGCCATGGCCACCCCCGAGGATCTCGAGGAGACCGCGCGTCTGGTCGAGAAGGAGGGCCGGCGGATCATCACCGCCGAGGCCGACGTCCGCGACTCCGACGCCCTGCGGGCCGCGGTCGAACGCGGCATCAACGAGTTCGGCAAACTCGACGTGGTGGTCGCGCAGGCCGGTGTGGCAGGCATGAAGGGCAACCCTCCGACGCAGGCGTGGTGCGATGTGATCGACACCAACCTCATCGGCACGATCAACGCGGTGCAGGTGGCGCTGCCGCACCTGTCCGAGGGTGCCTCGATCATCGCGACCGGCTCGCTGGCGGCGATGATGGACATCGCCAAGGTCGATCAGCCCGGCAAGGACCTGGGCGGTGTGGCGTACGTGTTCTCCAAGCGCACACTGTCCAACTACATTCACGAGCTGGCCACCCACATCGCGCCACAGGGTATCCGCGCCAATGTCATTCATCCCACCAACTGCAACACCGACATGCTGCAGAGCGAACCGATGTACCGGTCCTTCCGCCCCGATCTGGAAGCGCCGACGCGCGAGGACGCCACCCCGGTGTTCTACGTGCAGCAGGCGATGAAGGTCCCGTGGGTCGAGCCCGGCGATGTCAGCAACATGGTGCTGTTCCTGGCCTCCGACGAATCCCGCTACGTCACCGGCATGCAGATGCGCGTCGACGCCGGCGGCTACCTCAAGTGGTACGACTACCACGTCTAGGAGCTCACAAATGTTGAAGGTGAATGTTGACGGGTCCCGCTGCCAGGGACACACCATCTGCGCCATGGTCGCACCCGAGAGTTTCGAACTCGATGAGATCGACGGACATTCCACTCCGGTGAGCGCCGAAGTGCCGCCCGAGTACGCCGAACAGGTTCGTGAGGCCGTCCGGTCGTGCCCGGAACAGGCGATTTCCATCATTGATGAATGAGGGGGGAAGAATGAGGAGACCACCACCATGACCACCGAAACCACCCAGACCCCAGGAACCCCGGAAACCAGTGGTTCGCCGCCTACCGGGGCCGACGACGACAGAAAAAAGAATCGGTACTCCTTCGACCGTCACGCGCCCGGGTACCGCGAGAAGTTCCTCGACATCACCGAGGAGATGCAGGACAAGTGCCCGGTCGCCTGGAGCGACACCTACGACGGGCACTGGGTGGCCGCGAGCAGCGACGCCGTCTTCGAGCTGGCCCGCTGTCCGTACGTGTCCAACGACCACGACGTGCGCGGACAACGTAAGGGCTACAAGGGAATCAACGTGCCCACCGCCGAGCGCGCATCCGGTGTGCGCGGCGGCATCCTGGAGATGGACGAGCCCGAGCACAGCTTCTTCCGCTCCATCCTCAACCCGTATCTGTCGCCTGCCGCGGTCAAACGCTGGGTGCCGTTCATCGACAAGATCGTGCACGCCTGCATCGACGAGAAGATCGAGTCGGGCCGTATCGATTTCGTCGACGAACTGGCGAATATCGTTCCGGCGGTATTGACTCTGGCGATGCTCGGCATCCCGATCGAGAAGTGGACCATCTACAACGAGCCGGTGCATGCCGCGGTCTACACACCGCCGGACTCACCCGATGCCCCGCGCATCGCCGCCCTGCACCGCGAACTCGGTATCGACCTGATCACCAACATGTTCGAGATCCGGGCCAACCCGCGTCCCGGACTCATCAACGCCGTGGCCAATGCGGCCATCGACGGCGGCGCCCCCGACGACATGGAGCTGCTGGGCATCCTCAGCCTCGTCATCGGCGGCGGCTTCGACACCACCACAGCGCTCACAGCCCATGCGCTGGAATGGCTTTCGGAAAACCCTGACCAGCGAGCGCGACTCAGTGCCGACATGGACAAGCTGATCAACCCGGCCACCGAGGAGTTCCTGCGCTACTTCACCCCCGCCGCGGGCGACGGGCGCACGATCTCCGAGGACTGCGAGATCGCCGGCACCGAGTTCCACGAGGGCGAACGACTGTGGCTGTCGTGGGCGATGGCCAACCGGGATCCCAGCCTCTTCCCGGAGCCCAACACCATCGACATGGAACGTAAGGGCAACCGGCACTTCAGTTTCGGTCTCGGCGTGCACCGCTGCATCGGATCGAACGTGGCCCGCACCGTCTTCAAGCGGATGCTGGTCGCGGTATTCGACCGCATGCCCGACTATGTATGCGACCCCGAGGGCAGCGTGCACTACGACTCGATCGGCGTGATCCAGGGGATGCGGCACCTGCCGGCCACCTTCACCCCCGGCCCCCGCACCCACAAGTCGCTCGCCGACACCCTCGTCGAGTTGCAGGAGATGGTCGTGAACGAGCGGCTGGCAGAACCCCTGTCGATTTCCCGCAAACGCGAAGCGGACGGCGAATGACCGGAGTCATCCTATGACGACGGTCGGTTTCATCGGGCTCGGCAGTCAGGGCGGGCCGATGGCCCGGCGGATAGCCGACGCCGGTATCGACACCGTGCTGTGGGCGCGACGGCCGGAAACCCTTGAGCCGTTTGCCGACTCGTCCGCCAAGACCGCACAGTCACCGGCCGGACTGGGCGCGGCGAGCGACATCGTGTGCCTGTGTGTGGTGGGCGACGACGACGTGCTGTCGGTGGCCACCGGCCCCGGCGGTGTGCTGTCAGGGATGCGTAAGGGCGGAATCATCGTGGTGCACAGCACCGTTCACCCCGACACCTGCGTGAAGCTCGCCGCCGAGGCGGCCGAGCGCGGCGTGTCGGTGGTGGACGCGCCGGTCAGCGGCGGCGGTCGCGCCGCCGAGGCCGGCACTCTGCTGGTGATGGTGGGCGGCGACGACGAGCCGGTAGCCACATGTCTGCCGGTCTTTCATACTTACGGCGATCCGGTGGTGCATCTCGGTCCGCTCGGCTCCGGGCAGGTCACCAAACTGCTCAACAATGTGCTGTTCACCGCCAACCTGGCGACGGCCGCCGACACGCTCGGCCTCGGCAAGTCCCTCGGCGTCGACGCCACCCGGCTGGCGGAGGTGATCACCCACGGCACAGCCAACAGCTTCGCCCTCGAACGCGTCGCCTCGGCGGGCGGCACCCTCGACCGCATCGCCGGGCACGCCGGCAACGTCCTGCTCAAGGACGTCTCGCTCATCGACGGTATAGCCGCCGAGTCGGGCGCGCCGAGCGAGGTCGTGCTGTCGACGGCGCGCACCACCCTACGGATGATGGGGCTGCAGTAGTGAGCTCGATCGGCATCGTCGGCGCCGGGCGGATGGGACTTCCCATGGCCCGACGACTGGCCGAAGCCGGCCACACGGTGACGGCGCTGAGCCGAAACGACGATGCCGGTGACCGCCTGCGGGAGGCCGGGGTCCGGCCGGTATCGGATATCGGTGAGGTCGCCGAAGCCGGAACCGACATGATCCTGATCGCCGTACTGACCGACGACCAGGTCCGCGAAGTCTGCCTGGCCGGCCCGCTCACGGAGCGGATCCGGCCCGGCACCACCCTGGTCATCCACACCACCGGCAGCCCGCGCACCACCCAGGACATCGCGGCAGCGTTCGAGCCACGCGGTATCACCGTGCTCGACGCCGCGGTGAGCGGCGGACCGCACAATATCGCCGCCGGCGATCTCACGCTGTTCGTCGGCGGACCGGCCGAGGCCGTCGACGCCGTCTCACCACTGCTCGGTGTCTACGCCGATCCGATCATCCACGCGGGTGCCCTCGGTGCCGGCCAGTGCGTGAAACTGGTTAACAACGCGTTGTTCACCGCGCAGATCGGCGCGGTCCGGGCCGCCGTCGAACTCGGGGCCGCGCTCGGGGTTCAGGAGCAGGCTTTGCTATCGGCACTCCCCCACGCCAGTTCGGACAGCCGCGCACTCGCCGGTGCGGCCCGACGGGGATCCGTCGGCGCGTTCGTCGACAGCGTCGCCGAGTTCGTCGGCAAGGACGTCGCCACAGTCCGAGCCGTGGCCGGTGAACTGGGCGCCGACCTGGGCCCGCTCGATCCGCTGATCGCCTACGGCTGTCCCGACTCGTGATTCAGCCCCAACTCATGATTCAACCAACGAGGAAATTCTCGGTGGTGGTCATGGTGTCGGGTGAGAGTCCGGCGGCGGCGAACGCACGCCGCTTGAATGCGCGGGCGGCGAAGCTGAGCTCGTAGACGGAGGTGTGGCACCTGCCGACGAGTTCCGCAGGCTGGGCCGGACCCCATAGCCGCAGATCCGCCCGCGCCGATTCGAGGGTGCCGAGTACGCCTGCGCGAACCTTCTCCTCGGCCTCGAACAGCGATGAGCACACCGCGAGAGCCTGCGGCCACGGACCGTCCTCGGGATGGGACTGCATACAGATCCGGTGATCGAGCGGGTGCGCACCGAGGATCTCCAGGGGGCGGACATCGCAGTCGGTGGCCACGTGAACGGTGACCTCCCAGCCGGCCAGCGCCTGGTCGAACAACCAGCCGCCGGCATGTTCGACTGCCGATGCCGCATCGGGTGCGATTACTGCGAGCCGCTTGCGGAGGGGCCGACGCCGCGCGTCAGCTCGCGCTCGAGCGATCTCACGTACTCCCGGAACACGCGGGTGAGTGGTATTGACGAGTCCAGTAGCCATGTTGTTTCCATCCCGTTGATGAAGGCGACAGCTTCCACGGCCTTGTCGGCCGCGTCCAGGTCGGTCCGGAAACGTCCCTCCCGCTGACCTCGCCGGATACCTTCGGCGACGATGTCCACGGCCACCTGGTGACGGTGCAACAACCGGTCATGCAGGGGTGAGTCGGGATCGAGGTTCTCCGCCCGCAGAACGACGAACATGCCGATGAGCTCCGGTGACCGTTCGAATCGTTCGGCGACATGCTCGAGTTCTTCAAGGATGTCACCTCCCAAATCGGCGTGCCGGTTGTCGTCGGCATCCCGTCGTTCCAATACGGCGTGCAGTAGCTGTGCCTTCGACCCGAAATGATGCAGGATTCCCGCAGATGTGACTCCGGCTTCCTGGGCGATCTGCGCGAGGGACGTACTCCGCCAGCCGTTGCGGATCAGCAGTCGCTGAGCCACGTCAAGGATGAGTCGCTTACGCTCTTCACCCTTGACCAGCAAGGCGTCGTACGGTCGCACAACCGTCACCGTTGTCCTACCTTCGGGGGGCTGTCCGAAACTGACCTAGTGAACACATAGTAGGTAGG
>NZ_CALLZT010000101.1:0-7283 GCF_937858515.1 uncultured Gordonia sp.
ACCTCGACGAGGTGGTGGAGGCCCGGCACGATTCGCTGGCGATCCTGCATTCGCTCACCGACCACCGGCGCACCCTGTTCCTGGACCGGGCGGGTGAAACCCTGCACGCCCCGGACGGTTTCATGCTGGTCTGCTCCTACAACCCCGCCTACCGCAGTTCGCTCAAGGACCTCAAACCGTCGTTCCGGCAGCGGTTCGTCACCGTACCGATGACCTATCTGCCGCCTGATCGGGAGATCGAGGTACTGGTGGCCGAATCCGGTGTCGGCGCCGACGTGGCACGCCGACTGGTCAACTGCGCGTTGAGTATCCGCCACGCCGACGATGCCTTCCACTTCGAACCGCCGTCCACGCGGACCCTGGTGGCCGCCGCCCGCTTCATCGCCGCCGGCGCCGACGAACTCACCGCCGCCCAGGCGTGCATCCTCGCCCCGCTCAGCAGTGACGGCGCGATCCACGAGGGGCTCTACGAGATCGCCACCGCCCACCTCTCGGGAGCCCCCGCATGAGTTTTCAGATCTCGGGAAAGAAGAACGACCCGCAGGCGCCGGTGATGAAGAGTCCGCGGAAGACCGGGCTCACCTACGACGAGCATGAAGAGGAAAGCCGTAAGGCGCAACGCAAGTCGGATCTGTGGATGATCGCGGGCACCGCGTTCATGGGCACCTATCTGCTGGGTCTGATCGGGCTACCGCTGTTCCTGTACGGGATGTACCTCTCGCGTAAGGCCCAGCAGGAGGGACTGACCGTCCGGCCGCTGCTGGTCACGCTCATCGGCTACCTGGTGATCCTCGACGGATTCCTCAATACCGTCGGCTGGGCGCTCGACTTCATCGCCAACCATTCGCTGCTCAACCGGGTGTTCTTCACCGCCTGGGGCAACTACGCCGACAACGGCGCCTACTTCTGGCAGTACAACGAGCTGTACGTCGGCGGTGCGTCGGCACCCGGCGAAAAGGGCTGGGAGGCAGTCGGAATCTTCGTCGTGTTCCCGATGCGGGTGGCCGCCGCCATCGCCTTCCTGCAGATGAAACGCTGGGGACACCAGTGGCTGACCGTCACCTGCTGGTTCGGGGTGGTGCTGTGGATCGGCTACATCTCCAACATGACCATGTACGCCGACCTGCGTTTCGACGGCACGATCCTGCCCGTGCTCGGCTGGTGGGCCTACGACATCATGTTCATCACACCGTTCCTGGCACTGCCGTTCCTGCACACGGTCAACCGTGAGATCTTCTCCGATTGACCTGCCCGCCAACGCCTTTCCGATACCCCTAGGAGTTCCCCGTGAACGCTCCCCTCAACAAGCAGGACCGCGACCGCAAGCGGGCGCTGATCGTCCTTCAACTCACCATCTACGGATTCCTGCTGTCGATGTTCATCCTGCAATTGGTCTGGTCGTTCCAGCGCGGCTGGTGGAACTGACGCCATGGCATTCACAGACAAGACCGGCGGCTCCGGCCGCGTCATGACCAATCCCACATCCGGTGGCCTGTCCTACGACCAGCACGAAGAAGACAGCAAGATCGCTCAGCGCCAAGCCGACAAGTGGCTCATCACCGGCACCGCCTTCATGGGCACGCTGGTGTTCGGTTTCATCGGTCTGCCGATCTTCCTGCGCGGGCTGTACCTGCAGCGCAAGGCCACCCAGGACGGCATGTCGGTGCGGCCGATCATGGTCACCCTCATCGGCTACCTGGTGATCCTCGACGCGTTCATCAACAGCATCGGCTGGGGTCTGGATCTGATGGCCAACCACTCGCTCCTCAATCGGGTGTTCTTCACCGCCTGGGGAAACTACGCCGACAACGGCTACTTCTGGGAATACAACTCACTGTTCATCGGCGGCACGTCGGCGCCCGGTGAGAAGGGCTGGGAGATCGCCTGCATCTTCGTGGTGTTCCCGATGCGCATCGCCGCCGGCATCGCGTTCCTGCAGATGAAACGCTGGGGTCATCAGTGGCTGATCGTCACCTGCTGGATGGGGGTGGTGATCTGGGTCGGCTATGTGGTGAACATGACCATGTACGCCGATATCCGTTTTGACGGAACGATTCTCCCGGTCGTCGGCTGGTGGGCGTTCGACATCTTCTATATAACGCCGTTCCTGGCCATCCCCTACCTCCACACGGTCAACCGCGAAATCTTCGCCGACTGAACTCACAAGGACCAACCATGAGCAAGAACACCACCGCGGCCGATTCCGAGGTCGACCAGGAACTCCCCCCGGGCACCACACCCGCATTCGCCCGGATGCACAAATGGCTCAAACGTTTCATCATCGTCTGTCTGTTCGGCCTCGTCATCGAGGGTGCGTTCACCGTCCCGGTGCTCGCCGTCTGGTACGGCGCGCCGACGCTGTCTCTCACCGAGATCTGTGACGAATTCATGAAGGTGCGCTGGAACGACGAGAAGGCCGAATGCAAGTATCCGCACCCGATCGACGGCCCGCCGTTCGGCGGTCCGGGTGAGGGCACCGGGCGCACCACCGCCAAAACCGAATGGGGTGTGCAACCCAAATCGAACCTCGACCGGATCGGGTTCCGGGAACTGGTGCGTAACAAGGAGGAACGTGAAGCCCGAGAGAAGGCCAAAGCACAGGCGGGCGCGAAGTGACACCGGCTCTTCTGATCACCGCACAGAGCATCGGGCTGGTCACCACCGAGGCTTTCCGCGCCCTCGCTGACCGGGCGATCGGGTTCGGAGCGAAAGTCCCGCTGAACGAGAAGGAAGTGTCGGCGTCCTGGCTCGCCGACGCTCTCGGCGTACCCCGCACCGCCATCGAATCGGTCACCGTCGTCGATGCGCATTCCGGAACCGCCAATCGTGCCCGTCTGGCGGTCAAGTCGGATACCCACCTGCCCGATTCGCTGTTCCTCAAACTGCCGCCGCGCAACTACCTGCAGCACGTGCTGATGAACGTCTTCCGGCTCGGTACCAAGGAGGTCCTCGCCTACGGGGCCTTCGGCGACGATCCGCCGGTGCGCACCCCCCGCTGCTATCTCGCTGTGGAGGACACCCTGCGCCGACGCAATGTCCTTCTGTTGGAGGATCTTTCAGCCACAGCAGAGTTCCGTACCGTCGTCGACGCCGTCACCGTCGCCGAGGCCGAGGCGGTGGTCGACGCACTCGCCGGGCTGCACGCACGGTTCTGGAATACCGACCGCTTCGACGGTGATCTATGGGAGCTCGCCCAGCGTTCACCCGCGGAGATCCGGCTCGGCGATCTGATCCGGCGTAAGTTCATCGGCACCATCACCGGGCACACCGCCGGCATCATTCCCGATGACCAGAAGCGCGACTGCCGGATCTTCTTCGAACGCAGCGCCGATATCGACGCGTTCTGGGCGTCGCAGCCGCGCACTTTGATTCACGGTGACACCCATCTGGGCAATCTGTTCTTCGAGGAGGGCAGGCCCGGATTCCTCGACTGGCAGGTCGCGATGGCCTGGCCCGGTATCCGCGACATCGCCTACTTCGTCACCGCATCCCTCGAGGCGGACGAGGCCCGCCGCATCGAGCGGGAACTGGTGCGGCGCTATGTGACCCGGCTCGGCGACCACGGCGTCGACACCGACGGCGACCACATGTGGACGCTGTACCGGGCGGCGATCACCGAACCGTGGCTGGCGTTCGTGTGCACCGCCGAGGCCGGCGAGCGGATGCAGTCGTTCGAGATCTCCAGGGTCGGCGTCGAACGTGCCGTCGCCGCTGTCGAGGCGCACGACAGTTTCACCGTCCTGCGCTCGCTGATCGACGCCCCCTCGAGCATCCCCGCCGGCTGACGATCAGAGCTGCGCGAGGAACCCGACGATGTCGTCGGCAAGCAGCGCGGGCTCCTCGAGCGCGGCGAAATGACCGCCGCGGGGCATGATCGTGAATCGTTCGACGGCGAAGAACCGTTCGGCGAGCTCACGTGGTGCCATCGCCAGATCGGCGGGGAACAGGGCGAATGCCGTTGGAATCTCGACGCGGGCGGGCGCCCAATCGGCCCCGCCATCGGACCAGTCGCCGGCAGCATCCGCGGTCTCGGCGGCAGTGCCCTCCCACGAGCCTGCGCCGGACTCGTCGGCTCCCCAATCCGATTCGTCGGTACCCCAGTCTGATTCGTCGGCTCCCCAGCCGGCGGCCGGTTCGGAGTACAGGCGCATCGACGACCGCACCGTACCGGTCAGGTACTGCACGGCGGCATTGGCGATGACATGGTCGTCGGCGATCGGGGTGTCGCTCCACGCGTCGTACAGGCTGCCGAGCCACGCCGCGAGCCCGAACGGGGTGTCGGCGAGCACCGATGCGATCAGGTTCGGCTGCATCGTGTTCGCGGTGAGGTAGAGGGCGCCGGCACCGAACTTTTCGATCGCCGTCAGGTACAGCGCCTCGGCGGGCGAGCAGTCGGTCACGTCGATGGTGTAGGCGAGATCGAACGGCACGTCCGTAAGATGTAGCGCCACAACACTGTCCGGATGACTCTGGGCGATGCTCTGGGCGACGGCACTGCCCCAGTCGCCGGCGTGGACGGCGAACCGTGAGTAGCCCACTTCGCCCATCAGGGTGTGGAAGTCTTCGGCTGCCAGGTCCCGCGACATCTCACCCTCGGGTTCGGTGCTGTACCAGAAACCCGGAATCGCCGGTGCCACCACATCGTGGCCGGCGTCGAGCAGCAGCGGGATGAGGTCGAGGAAGCGCAGCGGCGAATCGGGCCAGCCGTGGATCAGCAGAATCGGCGCCCCGGTGCTCTTGTCGGCACGGGCGACGATGGCGGCCAGCGTGCGGCCGTCGGCGAGCGTGGTCTCGTGATACCCGAGTGCTTCGACGCGGTCTTCGATTGCCCGCCAGTCGAATCCGTCACGCCAACGGTTGAGCAGACTGCGCTGGCGGTCCTGGGCGGGGCCGGGTGCGGCGGCGGCCGTGGGGACCAACCGCGGCAACCGCACACCGGCGATCCGGTCACTGACGGTGTCGAGAACGTCCTGGGGTACGCGGGGAAGCGGCGAGGTGGTCATCGTTGTGTCCTTTCATCGGGTAACACCAGAATCGCCCCCGCACCACCGTCACGGATTGGAAGAATCGGCCACATCTCTGCTGTCGAACGGGGACGCGCCGTCGCCGCGCAAGATGCGTCCGGGGGTGTCGCCGGCGAACAGCCGGAAGTCGCGGGTCATGTGCGACTGGTCGGTGTATCCGGCCTGCGTCGCGGCCTCCGCCGCCGACAGCCCGGCGTGCAGGAGCCGGTAGGCAGTGCGGGCCCGCCGGATCTGCTCGACGTTCTTGCGGCCGATCCCGGCCGTCTCCGTCACTATCCTCCGCACCGTCCGTTCGGCACCGGGAACGGACCTGCCGTCCAGAGCGCGTTCGACGAGTGGTTCGGCGACGAGCGCACCCTGCGACGCAAGGGAGTCGACGAGGCGTTCGAGGCCGTCGAGGTCCGGGACCGGGTAGCGGGTACCCCCGAGCAGGAACCAGTCGCCGTCGGTCTCCAGTTCACGGAACTCGTCGACGGGTTTGACGTCGATCCCCCGCAGGAACACGTGCGGTGCCAATTCGACACCCCAGTGCACCTGTCCGGCAGGTAGTTCCAGCGTCCGAGGGCGGGTAGCAGGACCGACCAGGGTAGCCGTCGGGGTGTCATCTCCGAGCAGCCCGAACGACAGTCCCCAGAACTCGGTCGCGGCGTCGGTGTAGGAACCATCGGTGTCGATCGACGCCCACCACACGATGGTCGCCAGCGGCGAACGCGCTGGCCGATAGCCGTATCCGGGCGGCACATCCGAGCGGTTCACGGGTCCCACCGTACCCGCGAACCGAACCCCTAGGGCGTGTCCTAGATCCGGTACTCCTGCAGCAGCCGCTTGGAGATGATCTGCTTCTGGATCTCGCTGGTACCCTCACCGATCAGCAGGAACGGGGCATCGCGCATGAGGCGTTCGATCTCGTACTCCTTGGAGTAGCCATAACCACCGTGGATGCGGAAACTCTGCTGGGTGACCTCGGCACACAATTCGCTGGCCATGTACTTGGACATTCCGGCGGCCACATCGTTGCGTTCGCCGGAATCCTTGAGCCGGGCGGCGTTGACCATCATCAGGTGTGCCATCTCGACCTTCGTCGCCATCTCGGCGAGCTGAAACGCGATGGCCTGATGCTGCGCGATCGGTTTGCCGAAGGTGCTGCGCTGCTGCGCGTACCGGATGGCGAGCTCGAACGCCCGCTGCCCCACGCCACACGCCCGCGCCGACACATTGACCCGGCCCACTTCCACACCGTCCATCATGTGGAAGAAGCCCTGGCCCGGTTCGCCGCCGAGGATTGTGTCCGCGGGGGCTGTGAAACCGTCGAACACCATCTCGGTGGTGTCGATGCCCTTGTAGCCGAGTTTGTCGATCTTCCCGGGAATCGTCAGACCCGGTGCCACCTCGCCGAATCCGGGGGTTTTCTCGATCAGGAAGGTGGTCAGGCCGCGGTGTTTCTTGGTCAGGTCGTCGTCGGTGCGGACCAGGACCGCCACCAGCGACGAACTGCCACCGTTGGTGAGCCACATCTTCTGGCCGTCGATGCGGTAATTGCCGTCGGCATCGGGACGCGCCTTGGTGCGGATCGCCGCGACATCGGATCCTAGTTCGGGTTCGGACATCGAGAACGCACCGCGCAGTTCACCTGTCGCCATCCGCGGGAGATAGTTCTGCTTCTGCTCATCGGTGCCGTGCTGGCGGATCATGTAGGCGACGATGAAATGGGTGTTGATCACCCCGGATACGCTCATCCAGCCGCGCGCGAGTTCTTCGACGCACAGGGCGTAGGTGAGCAGCGACTCACCGATCCCGCCGTATTCCTCGGGGATCATCAGCCCGAACAGACCCATCTCGGCCATCTGCTCGACGATCTCCGTCGGATAGGTGTCGGTCTTCTCCAGTTGCGAGGCAACCGGAATGATCTCCTTGTCGACGAATCGCCGGACGTTGCTGACGATTTCCTGCTGAACATCGGTCAACCCGACAGTCTGTGCAAGCGTTGCCATTACAGCTCCTGTTGTTGTGTATTCGCGGTCGAGAACTCATCTTGGCCCCCGGCGTCAAGGCTTCGGTCTTCCGTTGAGAGCCTGGCGTCACCGGACCCTTCGAGACCCTCGCTCCTTCGTCGCTTCGGCCTCAGGGATCAAGAAGGTGGACCATCTTCTTGAAGCACCGTGAGGATCCAACCACCGAACCCCCAGGAACCAAAAGCAGAACACCACCTTGAAGCACCATGAAGATCCAACCACCGAACCCCCAGGAACCAAAAGCAGA
>NZ_CALLZT010000102.1:0-10720 GCF_937858515.1 uncultured Gordonia sp.
CCCACTTATGCGACGGCCGATACGACCCGATCGCCCAGGAGGCAGTTGTGGTTGGCGTACTGAAACGGACACCCTCATGCGGCCGCACAGCATCGGGATCGGTATGCGAGCCTCGACCTAACAACTCGGCTGAGCTTCGCATCCCCTGTCGGCCGATGACTCCACCGGGCGAACAGGTGTGACGCACGCCAGCCGGACTGCCCGGGTGCGCCACCGATCACAGAGTCAAAATACCCCAAAATGTCCGCCAATGGGACCCCCCTACTTCCATTAGGTTTTCGATGCCGGCCGAGACAGCACAGAAGCTCCCTTGCGAGCCCGCGGGCATCGGACCGGTCACGCCATCGGGGACTTAGTACTCCACCACCGGTGGACGGGTAGCCCTATAGTCGGTAGCGTGGCACTTAATATGAAATCAAAAATGGCGGGCGCGGCCCCGTCCGGACGCACCGGCCGAAGCGGCCACAAGTCCGTCCAGACCCGTGCACGCATCCTGGACGCCACGGCCAAGGTGCTCAGCGAGAAGGGCTACGCAGGTACCCATCTACAGGATGTCGCCGAGGTCGCGGGAGTGCGCGCGACCGCGATCTACTACTACTTCGACTCCCGCGACGCACTCGTCGAAGAGGTCATGTGGTGGGGTCTGGCCGATCTGCGCCGGCACGTCCGCGAAGTCCTCGACACGGCCACACCCGGCGATACCGGTATGGACCGCATCATGCTGGCGGTCGAGGCCCACCTGCGCCGCGAACTCGAGGTGTCCGACTACACGACGGCGTCGATACGCAATACCGCACAGATCCCCACCCACCTGCGGATACGGGCCACCCAGGAGGCCGAAGAATACGGACGAATCTGGCACCGACTGATCGAGGATGCGGCCCGTGAGGGCGAAATCCGTTCGGACATCAATCTTTTCGTCCTGCGTATGTTGCTGCTCGGTTCCCTGAACTGGGCCGCCGAATGGCACCGCTCCGACCTGATTCCGGTGGACGCCGTGGTGACGTCCGCGCAAATGCTGATCAGGCAGGCCCTGGACAGCACCCCCGTGGTTCAGCGAACCACCACCGCGCTCGGATAACGTAGGACAGATGGCAACCACCGCATCCCGCGACGCCTACCTCAGAGTCGGTCTCGACATCCTCGCCTCGGATGGCTACGGCGCACTCAAACAGTCCGAGGTCTGCCGGCGGATGGGTGTCACCACCGGATCGTTCTATCATTTCTTCCGCAACTGGGCCGACTACACCCGCGCGCTGCCGGACTACTGGTTCACCACCCACACCCAGCAACACCTCGAGAGGCTCCTCGCCGAGCCCGATGCCGACGCCGCTCTCGACCGGCTCATCTCCTACGGCCTCAAACTTCCCCACGGAGCCGAGGGCGCCATCCGCTCGTGGGGATCGGCCGACCCCGCGGTACGCCACGTGGTCGAAGCAGCCGATCGACTGCGCTACGACGTGGTCCACAACATCGTCGGGCGTCTACTGAATCCCGAAGCCGCTGCACGATACGCGCATTGGGCGCTGCTGATCATCGTCGGCTACGAACAGACGACCCTGCCCGTCGATCTCGACACGCTCAGCTGGACCGCCGAACACTGGATCAAATCCATTGCCGACGAACGCGCAAACCTACGGGCCGGGCGGACCGCCGCGGGCTGATCCGCGACGGTCCACTCCAAGACACCGGGACTGTCAGGCGGGCAGCAGGTAACTCGGCATGTCGGCCACCGAATCCCCGATCATCCCGAGCCAGTTGAACGGCAGGTGGTACACGAAACACAGTGTGACCATGCAGAATCCGAGCACCGCGAAGTTCCGCACCCAGCCCTGCAGCTCCGGCCGCCAGTGCACGAGGCCCGATTCGATGGGCGAGAGCCCTTCCGGATGATCCTCGGCCTCCATCCGCATCCAGGTGAACACGCAGCCGACGAACGCGACCAGGATCGATTCGTAGATCGGGAACTGATGGACCTCGCCGGCCCAAAGGGTCAGCGGCTCATAGGTGTTGGCGAAGGCGTAAGCGTGTGTGGTGCGGATGACCACGTTCTCGACGATGAAATCGAACAGGAACTCGAAAACGAAGATCCCGGTGAACAGGGTGACCTTGCTGATGTAGGGCCAGCGCCTGCGCACCTTCTTCGCGTGGTAGCACGCGACGATGGCCACACCGGCACAGAAGTAGACGTACATGGGCGGGCCCCAGACCAGCGACTCGGCGTACTGGGTGGGCGCGTCCGGGTTGTGGAACGGCATGAACTTCACCCACACACCCATGTTGATGTTCTCGCTGTTCCAGGCGAACAGGTACTTCTGCACGTTCAGGAAGGCGTCGGCGACGAAGCACACCAGGCCGCCGATGACGAACCGGCCGTCCAGGCTGAGTCTGCCGGTGTCGCGGACCGGCTTGATCACCGAGAACCAGATGAACAGCAGCAGCACTACGAGACTGATGACCTCGAAGATCCGGAGCGCGATGAGCCGCCAGGATTCCATCTCGTCGGGCCCGATCTTTGGCGCGGGCGTGAAATGGTCCGATCCGACCCATCGGGCGATCACGACAACGCTCACGGCGAACCAGACGAGTCCGATCGCCGCGAGGAACGTCGTCGATCCCCGCCTTTCCAGGGGTGGTACGTCCGATACCACCGGTAGGACGGCTGTGCGTTCCGTCGCTGGTTCCTTGACACTGGCCATTGACTGATTCCTCACTCCCCGTCGGGGCGCTCATCGCCGAACCACTCCCGACATCGATCTGTGCGATCAATCACACTATAACTCTACTTATGGTGTATTCTGAAACCAGATTAAAGTTTTTGATCGGAGGAAGCCGTGAAACACGAGTCCCCTGAGGTACTCAATGCGCAGGTCAGCGAGGTCGGACAGTGGTTCGCGACCGGACTGACGTTCGCGATCGCCATCGTGGCGATCTGCTTCGTCGCGCAGATCTGTATCCGCGAGAAGATCGTCTGGCCGGCAATCCTGACCGTTTCGGGCGGCCTGGCCGCCCTGATGGAGCCGCTGTTCGATCACCTCTATGGCCTGGTGTTCCCCCGCGGAGGACAGTGGCATCTGTACACGACCTTCGGCAGCGCGCAGCCGATCTGGGTTCCCGCGGCCTATGTCGCGTTCTACGGCGGCGCGTCGGTCATCATCGCCCGCACCATCGCACGATTCCCGAGCATGCGCACCGTCTGGCGCCTGTACTTCGGCATCGTGGCCATGTCGGTGGTTGCCGAGATCATCTACATCAGCGTGATGGACGTCTACATCTATCCGGGCGATCACCCGTTCAAGTTCCTCGGCTATCCGCTCTTCCTCGGTTTCACCAATGCCATGTCGGCCGTGATCAGTGGAATCATCGCCTCGCGCCTGGTCCCGCTGCTGCGCGGAGCGTCGCAGCTCTACCTGCTTCTCCTCGTACCGAGTTGCTTCGCCTACGGGCTGTTCGGCAGCGGCATCATCTACCTGTCGATCCGCACGTCGTCCGACAATCCGCCGATGTGGGCCCTGTACCTCGGTGCACTCACCGTTGCCGGCGCGATCGCCTGGACGATCGCGATGCTCGGCAAGCACCTGGTGGTGGGACAACCTCCACGCGATCCGTCCCTGCGACCGCAGCCATCAGCGACCGACCGGGAGCCGGCCACCACCGGCTGACACCCGTCCGCAACCACATCCCAGCTGTCACAACAGATGCGCTGGTTAATCCATATTCGAAAACTAGTCGACAACGCCGGTTGCTGGACATAGACTGCGAGCCAGATCACATCACTCGCGTTATGCCGACAACACGAGCGTGCCGCGATCGGCGTCCGTGCGTCGGCGCAGAAACCGACATGCGCCGGTCGCATCCGACAGCAAAACAGTCCCGTACTCCGAGGAGGCCCCGATGACCACCGTCGCCGCACCGTCCCGCCCCGCCTACGACGAGCTTTCCATCTCGTCCCTGGACTTCTGGTCCGTCACCGCGGAGGAGCGGGACAAGACCTTCAAAGTGCTTCGCGAGCAGCGTCCGGTGAGCTGGCATCGCCCACTCGAAGGTTCACTCATGCCGCCGGAGAACGACGGCGTGTGGGTGGTGACCAGCCACGAATTGGTCCGTGAGGTCAGCCGCAAGGCCAAGATTTTCTGCTCCAGCCGCGGTTTCCAGTTCGAGGAGGTGCCCGAGGACATCCTGTCGGCGGCAGGTTCCTTCCTCGGCATGGACGATCCCCGCCACGCCAAGCTCCGGCGGCTGGTGAGCACGGCGTTCACCCCCAAGCAGGTCGCGAGCATCCACGAGCAGATCCGCAATCAGGCCCGGATCATCGTCGACGACCTGCTGGCCCATCCCGAAGGCGACTTCGTTTCGGCGGTATCCAAAAAGCTCCCGATGTGGACCATCTACGAGATGGTCGGGCTGGAGGATCAGGAGGCCCGCGAACTGGCGGCACATCATGCCGACGGAATGGTCTCCTGGGCCGATGAGAACGTCGCCGCGGGCCGCGAATCGGGTGAGGTTCTCAACGATGCCCTGGTCGGTCTGCTGGAAATCGGTTTCGACCTGGCCGATCAGCGCCGGACGAGCCCGCGCAACGATCTCATGACCAACCTCGTTCAGGCCGAAGTCGACGGCGAGCAACTCACCGACGAGGAGATCGCGTCGTTCTTCGTACTCCTGTCCGTCGCGGGAAACGACACCACGCGCAATTCGATCTCCCTGACCGCCAAAGCATTTCAGGACTTTCCCGATCAGCGTGAGCTCTTGCTCGCCGACTTCGACAACCGGATCGAAGACGCGGTGGAAGAAGCCGTCCGTTTCGCGACACCGGTCATGACATTCCGGCGCACCGCAACCCAGGATGTCGAACTCGGCGGCCAGTTCATTCGCGAAGGCGACTGGGTCGCCATCATCTATTCCTCCGCCAACCGCGATGAGAAGGTCTTCGCCCATCCGGACCGGTTCGACATCCTGCGCTCGCCCAACCCCCATCTCGGTTTCGGCGGCGGCGGACCGCACAACTGTATGGGCAACTTCGTCGCCCGTTCCCAGCTGCGGGAGATCTTCCGCGAACTCCTGCACCGTGCCCCCACCCTCCGTGTCGGCGAACCCGAGTACCTGACGGGCAACTTCGTCCGCGCCGTGAAGTCCATGCCTTATACGCTCTGAGGCCCTCACACGCCGCAGGCCCTGCACACTCTGATCGCCAACCGACCGCCCCACACAGGAGAGACCATGACCACGGCCACACCGAAGACCACGGCCACGCCGAAGACCACGGCCACACCGAAGACCGCAAGGGCCGCGACGGCAGCCGTCAGTTCCACGCCCGGCGCCGATACCGTCGTCGCCGACCTGCGCGCGGTGTACGCGACGCGGCGCACCCGCCCACTCGCCTGGCGTCTGGCGCAGCTGGACGGGCTGGAACGGCTACTGGCGGAAGAAGAACCGGCGATCGCCGAAGCGATGGCCGCCGACCTCGGCCGCAACGCCTACGACACCTGGTTCGGTGAGATCGTCGGCACCAAGGCCGAGATCGACGTCGCACGCAAGAACCTCAAGCGCTGGGTGCGTCCGCAGCGTCAGTCGCTGCCACTGACCCAGCTGCCCGGTTCCGCGCGGGTCGAGTTCGAGCCGCTGGGCACGGTCCTGATCATCGGTCCGTGGAACTATCCGGTGTTCCTGACCCTGTCGCCGCTCGTCGCGGCCATCGCCGCCGGCAACACCGTGGTGATCAAGCCGTCGGAGCTGGCACCGAAAACGTCCGCCTTCCTGGCCCGCGCACTGCCGCGGTACGTCGACGCCGAGGCCGTGCGCGTGGTGGAGGGCGACGGTGCCACCACCCAGGATCTGCTCGCCCAGGGTTTCGATCACGCGCTGTTCACCGGCGGCACCGAGATCGGCAAGAAGATCATGGAAAGTGCCGCCAAGACACTGACACCGGTCACCCTCGAGCTGGGCGGCAAGAGCCCCGTGGTGATCCTGTCCGACGCCGATCTGGAAATCGCGGCCCGCCGCATTCTATGGGTCAAACTTCTCAATTCGGGCCAGACCTGCATCGCACCCGACTACATCCTGGTGGAGAATTCGGTCAAACCGGCATTCATCGATGCATTGCGTAAAGTTCTCATCGAACTGCGGGCGGGAGAACCCGACCTGCAGCGCATCGTCAACGAACGCCAGTTCAGCCGGATCGCCGGCTACCTCGATTCGACGAGCGGATCCATCGTCACCGGAGGCCGCACCGACGCGGCGTCGATCTCCATCGAGCCCACCATCATCGATGAACCGTCCCCCACCGATCCGGTGATGACCGACGAGATCTTCGGCCCGGTCCTTCCGGTGTTGGGCATCGAGAATGCCGAAGCCGCCGTGACTTTCGTCAACAGCAGGCCCAAACCGCTGGCGTTCTACGTCTTCACGCGGTCCAAGGCCACCGCCGACCGGTTGATCAGCGATGTCCCGTCGGGCGGTGCGGTGGTCAACCATGTGGCGATGCATTGCCTGATTCCGAGTCTGCCGTTCGGCGGGGTCGGCGCCAGCGGCATCGGCGCCTATCACGGCCGATGGGGATTCGAGACCTTCAGCCACCGCAAGGCCGTCCTGGTCAAGACTCAGAAGCCCGATCTGAAGTTCCAGTACCCGCCCTACAGCGAGTTCGCCAAGAAGCTCCTGCGACGGATCCTCTGAGGAACCTATGCAAACCTAAGCGCCAACGCCGCAGGTGATGCCACCTGCGGCGTTGCGCTGATCGTGGATTAGAATTCGCCGTATGCCGCCCCGCAAGACACGCCAGAGCACGACGACCGACGAGTCGGCGTCCAAGTCCGAACGTACCCGCGCCAGGATTCTCGACGCGGCGGCCGAGGTGCTCAGCCGCAAGGGCTACGCCGGTATGCGGCTCACGGATGTGGCGCAGGTGGCCGAGATCCAGGCACCGGCGATCTACTACTATTTCGACTCCCGCGAGGACCTGATCGAAGAGGTCATGTGGTCGGGTATCGCCGATATGCGCAAGCACATGACAGCAGTGCTCGACGACCTGCCCGACGGTACCGAGCCCATGGACCGGATACTGGTCGCCGTCGAAACCCATCTGCGCCACGAACTGGAGATCTCCGCGTACACCACCGCCTCGATCCGGAATTCGGGCCAGGTCCCGGAGAACATCCGCAAACGCCAGGTCACCGAGGAGAACCGATACGGCCGGATCTGGCGTGATCTCATCCGGTCGGCACATGCTGAGGGCGCGATCCGCACTGACCTGGATCTCTACATCACGCAGATGCTGATCCTGGGCGCCCTGAACTGGGCCGCGGAATGGTGGAACCCACGACGCGGATCGGTTGAGAAGGTTGTCACCACCACCCAGAATTTTGTCCGCAGCGCCCTGGCACCCTGACCCGAACGCCACCGGCAACCCGAACGGCACCGGTACCCTGGCCTGAACGCAGACGGTCCCGACCACCTGTCGTGGTCGGGACCGTGTGGGTAATCCGCAGGAGATCCGGATAAGCTCAGTGAACCAGATCGCGGTCGCCGACAGCGCCGCCGAGGGCGGTATGCGGTCCGACGACAGCCAGGTCGGGATCCTCGGGATCGGCGGCGAGTTGTTCGCGCGCGCCCGGGCCGGCCTCGTCGATCATCTTGTCCCACAACCGCTGACGTGACGCCTTGGTGTGCAGCACCCACGAGTACATGAACATCCGGCCCAGGTTCCAGCTCGGAGCGGCCTCGTTCGCCTTACGTCCTACGAGTTGATGCAGCAGGAACATCCAGCCCACCATCATCACCATCATCACCGCAGCGGCCACCCAGCGAACCCAGGTCGGCAGCGCCGAGTTGTGGACCAGGATGTGCACCGAGCCGACACCGAAGTAGGCAACCATCATGCCGAACGGCGCGGACAGCAGAATCAGCAGTTTGTAGGAACCCTGAAGGCGCGGCACGGCGAAGGCCAGAATAGCGCCGATGGTGACAAACGAGCCGCCGTTGATGAAGCCCCACCAGTACGGGAAACCGAGGAATTCGAACGGCTGGACACCGTAGTACTCGTACACGCCGAGATTGATACCGATCGTCTCCATCACGGCATCGGTGATGATGCCCATTCCGAGCAGCATCACGAAGTGCCTACGGTGGGCGCCATTACGGATGACGAAATAGGCGAAGTACGCCTCCAGACCCAGGAAAGCGACATAGCACAGCGGAATCAGCGCCGGCACCGTGATACCGAAGTTGGTGAACGCCGGAATGAGGTTGTTGGCCCAGTGCAGATGACCGAGGAGGTCGAGCATCGGCTCGAGCAGGCTGCAGACCAGGCCGCTGCCGATCACCAGGAGTGGCACCCAGTTTCGGCTTCTGGCACCGGCTTTGATCGCCCACGGCAGGGCGAAGATGACGACGGCGGCGCCGGCGATGAAGAAGAATGCGATCTCTTGCGCCGTACCCACGCTGAAATTGCTGGGATGCGGCTCCATGTTGGGCGGCCACCCCTCTTCGGTGACCAGTGGCCACGCACTGTCGGCCAGGTTCAGGATATTGCTCACGGTTCAACACCTCTCAGAATTGATCAACTACTTTTGTCCCGCCGCTACTTCTGACCGACTGCTGCGTCCACTCCACCGACATCGGTGATCAACCAATCCCTGGATCGGTCCACCGTCACGGTGTAGCTCGCGGTCGATTGCACGCCGTCGGGTGCCTGCGCGTTCTTCGTGTTCACGCTGACGAACGCGGCGACCACGAAAACGTCACCGTCGTGGCTTTTCACCGTCGACGCGACCGGTGACGAGGTGGACTTCCATTGCAATGGCACGATGACCTGTTCCATCGCTGTGGCCGCGTCGGTCAGCTTGGCCGACAGTTCCTTCGACGTTCCCGAGGTCAGCCGCTTGTTCCAGGCGGCCAGGTCGTTGTAGTCCATCTGGGCCGCGCCGGTGGCGTAGTCCAGTGCCACCTTCTCCGCGTGGACCGTGTCGGCGGCCTGTGATTTCATCGTGTCGATCGTGTTGCCGCGGTCGGTGACCACGTAACCGAGCACACCGACCGCGATCGCCAATGCCAGGGCCAGCACTCCGAGAGCGAGCGGCACGGCACCGATCTGGAATGACCGCGCCTTCTTCGCGCCTTTACCGATCGCCTTCTCGGCCACCGCCGCCTTGCTTTCGCCGACCTTACTCTCCGGAGTTTTGCTTTCCGGAGTTCTACTTTCTGGAGTCTCGCTCTGCGAGGTCTTGTCCTCGGGCGTCTCGGTTTCTTCCGGGTGGCTGTCGTCGCGTTCGGCCGATTCCATATCAATGTCGCTTTCGCAGGTTTGCGCTGTCATTGTCTTCCCATCTCACTATCACCGATCGTGCTGCGCGGCAGCCGATCGACTATCCACTGACCTTGACCACGAGGCCGTTTCCGTTGCCGGCCGTGGCCAATGCGGTGCGCATCAGGTCACTGAGGTCGACCGTCCGCAGTTGCGCGGCGGTCTCGCTGATCGCGGGGGTGACCGCCTCACCCAGAATCTTCAGGTCCGGGGCCGATCGGTCCAGGAACCGCTGGATATTGGTCAGCAACGGTTTGGCCTGATTGTTCAGTGAATCCGGTGCATGCGTGCTGACGATGAAGCCGTCCTTGCCGTCGCGACTGGTCGGTTTGCTCTTGCCACCCTCGGTGACGAACAGTGCCAGACCGTCGGCGAACCGTGCGAGCGGTTTGCCGGAGGCGGCGAGTTCGTCGCTGACGTCGGCGCCCTTGATGAGCAGCGGCTGGAACCGGTCGAGCAGTTCAGTCAGCGAGCCGCGGGTGGTGATGATCGTCGACTCCAGCAGTGCGCTGGCATTGGCGATGTTTCCCAGCAGTTCGCGGTCAGGGACCAGGCCGGTGTTGGCCTCGTCGATGATCGCGCGGACCTTCTTCTCGTTGACCTGCTCGAGCAGTCGGGTGAATCGTGCCGACAGTTCGTCGATGGTGGTGGGCACCTCCACGCTCGACGTCGCCAGGCGCACTCCGTCCGACAGCGCCGGCCCTCCGCCACCACGCGGTGTGATTCCCAGGTAGGTCTCGCCAAGCGCCGACAGGTTGTCGACCCGGAACCGGGAGTCCTCGGGAATCACATATTCCTTCTTGTAATTCCACGACACATCGACGCCGGTGACCGAGGGCTGCACCTTGGTCACCTTCCCGACGGGCACGCCGCGATACAGCACGCGCGAGCCGACCACGAGACCGTTGGTTTCCCGCAGTTCGAGTTTCGCGGTACGCACGCCGCGGTTGTCGGTGACGCTCAGTCCGACGGAACCGAGGTACAGGATCGACACGGCCATCAGCGCCAGCATCGCGACCACCGACAGCCCGGTCCGCATTCCGGATGCGGTGACCATCGCGGCCCGACTCATTGCACCGCTCCCAGCATCTTGAGCACCCGGAGCATCTCACTGATCACGTTTTGTCCTTCGGGGGTCCGCATCGACACGATGTCCAGACCCGGCTTCTTCATGAACGGTTGCAGGTTCTCGGTGAGGAATTTGCGGATCAGCGCATCGTTGTCGGCGATGGCCGGCCCCATGCCCACCAGCGTGTCCGCGGTGTTGTTCACCGAGTTCAGCATCGGGACCAGCCAGAAACCACCCTCGAACACGCTGCCGATACTCGGTAGCACGATGCCGATGTTGCCGAACAACCGCGACATCTGACCTAGATCCGCGAGTAGTGGTGGGAGTTCCGGCGTTTGAGAAGACAAAAG
>NZ_CALLZT010000103.1:0-64421 GCF_937858515.1 uncultured Gordonia sp.
AGGACCTGTTCCGCGAGTACGCGTTGCGCCCGCCCAAGGGTGTGCTGCTGTACGGACCTCCCGGTTGCGGTAAGACGCTCATCGCCAAGGCCGTCGCCAATTCGCTGGCCAAGAAGATCGCCGAAGTGCGCGGTGACGACGCCAAAGAAGCCAAGTCGTACTTCCTGAACATCAAGGGCCCCGAGCTGCTCAACAAGTTCGTCGGCGAGACCGAGCGACACATCCGGTTGATCTTCCAGCGGGCACGGGAGAAGGCCTCCGAAGGTACCCCGGTCATCGTGTTCTTCGACGAGATGGACTCGATCTTCCGCACCCGCGGTTCGGGCGTGTCCTCCGACGTCGAGACCACTGTCGTCCCGCAGTTGCTCAGCGAGATCGACGGCGTCGAGGGCCTGGAGAACGTCATCGTCATCGGCGCCTCCAACCGTGAGGACATGATCGACCCGGCCATCCTGCGTCCGGGGCGACTGGACGTGAAGATCAAGATCGAACGGCCCGATGCCGAGTCGGCGATGGACATCTTCTCCAAGTACCTCGTCGACGCGCTGCCGGTGCACGTCGACGACATCAACGAGTTCGGTGGAGACAAGGCCGCGTGCATCCGGGCGATGATCGAGCGGGTCGTCGAGCGGATGTACGCCGAGAGCGAGGACAACCGCTTCCTCGAGGTCACCTACGCCAACGGTGACAAGGAGGTCATGTACTTCAAGGACTTCAACTCCGGCGCGATGATCCAGAACGTCGTCGACCGGGCCAAGAAGTACGCGATCAAGTCGCAGCTCGACAGCGGCCAGCCCGGCCTGCGGGTGCAGCATCTGTTCGACTCGATCCTCGACGAGTTCGCCGAGAACGAGGACCTGCCCAACACCACCAACCCCGACGACTGGGCGCGGATCTCGGGTAAGAAGGGCGAGCGGATCGTGTACATCCGCACCCTGGTCACCGGCAAGAACTCCGGTGCCAGCCGGGCTATCGACACCGAGACCAATACCGGTCAGTATCTGTAGCGGCACGTGAACGCTCCGGGTGCCCTACCACGGACATGCGTGGCACCCGGGGCTTTCGCATATGCGGCGCGCCGACCGTAGTCCGGTCGTACGACGATCTATAGCCCGACTGCCGATCTGCGATTAGAGTCATCGCGTGACCACTCCCCAGGGATTGCTGCCATGCCGGGTACATGTCAACGGGCAGGTCTTCCGCCTCGGCGGGGCCCCGCAGACAACGTTGGGCCGGACGCCTGAGAACGATATCGTCGTCAACCACCCACTCGTCTCGCGTCGGCATCTGGCCTTCGTGTGGCGAGGTAACCACTGGGCGGTGGTCGACGCCGGAAGCACCAACGGATATTTCGTCAACGGACGACGCCTCGGCGAGTTCGCCATCAGCGGACCGGTGCAGATCCGGCTCGGCGACCCGAACACCGGACCGGTCATCGAGGTCATCCCAGAGCAGGCACAGCGGCCGGCGCACATGCCACCTCCCAACCGTCAGCCGTCCCGCGAAACCATCAGCGTCAGCGCCGGCGGACCTGCCCGCACCATCGGCCGCACACCGGACAATGACATCGTCGTCAACGACGTCCTGGCATCGCGCCACCACGCAAAGCTGTCGCAGGTCGGCGAAGGCCTGGTCCTCGAAGACCTGCACAGCGTCAACGGCACCTTCGTCAACGGCTCCCGCATCAGCCGGGCGGTACTGCGCGAGAACGATGTCGTCACCATCGGTAACAGCGACTTCGTGGTCAGTCACGGCACCCTGCTGCGCGGCCAGGAGGAGTCCGCCGTCGCCGACGGCGTGCAGGTCACCGCCGTGAGCCTCACCGTCGACGGCAACAAGAAGCTGCTGCAGAATGTCTCGTTCAACGCCGCTCCAGGCACGCTCACGGCCATCATCGGGCCCTCGGGTGCGGGCAAGTCGACGATGTCGAAGATCGTCGCCGGCCTGGCCAATCCCACCGCCGGCTACGTGACATTCGAGGGCCGCAACGTCCACGAGGAATATGAGGCGCTGCGCACCCGCATCGGGATGGTGCCGCAGGACGACGTGCTGCACATGAAACTGACATTGCGGGAAGCACTCAGGTACGCGGCCGAACTGCGCCTGCCCACCGACTCCTCCAAAGCGGACCGCGACAAGGTCATCATGGGAGTGCTCGCCGAGCTGCAGCTGACCGAGCATCTGGACACGCGCGTCGACAAACTATCCGGTGGCCAGCGCAAACGTGCCTCGGTGGCGATGGAACTGCTGACCGGGCCGTCGCTGCTGATCCTGGACGAGCCGACCTCCGGTCTCGACCCGGCCCTCGACCGCCAGGTGATGAAGACTCTGCGCCTGCTCGCCAATGCCGGCCGGGTGGTGATGGTGGTGACGCACTCGCTCAGCTACCTGTCGATGTGCGATCAGGTTCTACTGCTCGCCCCGGGCGGTAAGACCGCCTACTGCGGCTCGCCTGCCAAATCGAACGTGATCGCGGCGATGGGAACCGACGACTGGGCCGAGATCTTCGAGTTCGTCGCGTCCTCCCCGGACGTTGCCGCATCGCGGTATGAGTCCGGACGCATTCCCACGCCCCCCGCACCTCCGGCCCCGCGCAGCGGCAAACCGATCCGGGCGCCGCAGACCAGCATGGTGCGGCAGATCAGCACCATCGGCCGCAGACAGGTCCGGCTGATCTTCGCCGACCGCGGATATCTGGTGTTCCTCGGTGTGCTGCCGCTCGTGCTCGGGTTGCTCACCCTGGTCATACCCGGCGACAAGGGCCTGACCCTCAACAACGCCGACAATCCGGGTGAGGCCGTCCAGATCATCGTGGTCCTGGTCCTGGGCGCGATGTTCATGGGTGCGGCGCTGACGGTGCGTGACCTGGTCAGCGAACGTGCCATCTACGAGAGAGAACGGGCGGTCGGACTGCGTCCGTCGTCGTATCTGGGTGCCAAGATCCTGGTCTTCTTCGTGATCGCCATCCTGCAGGCGGCGGTCATGCTGGCCATCACCTACGCCGGCCGCGGCACACCCGCCGGCAACGGCTTCTTCCTGGCCAGCTCACTCGAGCTGTTCGTCGCGCTCGCCTTGCTCGCCTGCGTGAGCGCCCTCATCGGTCTGACCATCTCGGCGGTGGTGCGCTCGGCCGAGCAGACGATGCCGCCGCTGGTCCTGGTCGTGATGGTGCAGTTGGTGTTCTGTGCCGGTCTGTTCCCACTTGCCGGGCGTGCCGGTCTCGAGCAACTCGCCTGGCTGTTCCCTGGCCGCTGGGGGTACGCGGCATCCGCGATCGCCGTCGACCTCACAAAGATCGCACCGCTGGCACCGCAGACGCAGGACGAACCGCTGTGGGAGCAGACGGCGACGTCGGCGTTCCTCAGCTACGGGATCCTGATCGCTATGGGTGCGTTGCTGGTATTCGTCACCTACTCCAAGCTGACCCTCAAACGTAAGAGCCAGCCCGGAGCAGCCAACCGCGGCTAGGACGGCCGGTATCAGGAAGAAGTGACGGCCGCGGCCGCGGTCGCGCCGTATCCCGAGTCGGTGATCGTGACCCCGGGCCCGGCGTCCTCGGCCGTTCCCGACGGGTACCGGACGAATCCGAGCTCTGCGTCGTCGGTCAGATTCGCGTGTTTGGGCAGTACGCGGGCCGTGTAACCGTGTCTGCCCGAATGCCGGGGCGACACCACGGCGGAGAACAGGGTGCGTCCCGACGCATCGGGTCCGCCGGTCGGCGTCATGTCGGTAATGGCCGGGTCTAGTATGTCGCCTTCCGGTGAGACTCGGCCGACGAGTGCCTGCACGGCGACCCGTTCGGGGGTGAATCCGCCGAGTTCGACGTGCGCGGTCAGTGTCACCGACGCACCGGGCTCAGCATCAGGTGTTGCAGTGGCGGCAGTCGCCGCGTCGGAACCGGAGTCCTCGACTCCAAGGATCTGCACCGCACCCCACTTCTGATTGAGCTGGTCCCGGTACCGCGCGAGGTCGCGGGCGCCGGCGTAATCGTGGGCGCAGATCAGCTCGAACGAGGCGGCCGCCGGTGCGTACAGGGCGGTCGTGTAGTCGCGGACCATGCGTGAGGCCAGCACCTTCGGGCCGAGTTCGGCGAGCGTATGCCGCACCATCTCCACCCAACGCTGCGGGACGCCGTCGTCGTCGCGGCCGTAGAACAGCGGGATCACCGACTCCTCGAGCAGCTCGTAGAGTGCCTGCGCCTCGAGATCGTCGCGGCGGTGCTCGTCGGTCACCCCCTCGGCCGAACCGATGGCCCACCCGTTCTCCCCGTCGGCCATCTCGTCCCACCATCCGTCGAGGATCGACAGGTTCAGTCCGCCGTTGAGGGCGGACTTCATCCCCGACGTTCCGCACGCCTCCAACGGGCGAACAGGATTATTGAGCCACACGTCGCACCCGGCATAGATGTGCCGGGCCATCGAGATGTCATAGTCGGGCAGGAAGATCATCCGATCACGCAGTTCGGGGTCCTCGGTGAACCGGACCACCTGCTGGATCAGCGCCTTGCCGCCGTCATCGGCCGGGTGGGCCTTGCCCGCGATGACGAGTTGCACCGGGCGGTCCGGATTGGTGAGGATCGCCCGCAACCGCTCCGGGTCACGCAACATCAGCGTCAGTCGCTTGTAGGTGGCCGCGCGCCGGGCGAACCCGATCGTGAGCGCGTCGGGGTCGAAGATGTCGGAGGTCCAGCCGAGTTCGGCGTCGGTGAATCCGCGGTCGCGTCCACTGGTGAAAGCCCGCCGCCGGACTTCGTCGACGAGATCGGCGCGCAGTTCGTTGCGCTGGTTCCATATCTTCCCGGCAGTCAGTTCCCGGTATACCGCATCGGCCGACGGTGAGTCGGGATCGGTGAGATGCTGCCACGCGGGGGCCACCCAGGTGGGTCCGTGCACGCCGTTGGTGACCGACCCGATCGGCACCTCGTCGGCATCGAAACCCGGCCACAGGTCGGCGAACATCTCGCGGCTCACCCTCCCGTGCAGTTCCGAGACGCCGTTGCTGCGCTGACCGAGCCGAAAACCCATGTGCGCCATGTTGAAGACGTTGGGGTCGGCCTCGTCGCCCAGGTCCAGCACCGTGGCCGCGTCGAGACCGCCGAGCAGCCGGGATCGGCCCTCGGTGTCGGGATCGAGGTAGTAGCGGACCAGATCCACTGGGAACCGGTCGATACCCGCGGGCACCGGAGTGTGTGTGGTGAAGATGTTCGAGGCGCGCACCACGGACTCGGCGGTGTCGAAATCGAGTCCGTCCGGCCCGGTCACCAGTTCACGGACGCGTTCGACACCGAGGAACCCGGCGTGCCCCTCATTCATGTGGAACACCGACGGCGCGGTCCGGCCCGACAGGCGCGTGTACTCGCGGATCGCGCGGGTGCCGCCGATTCCGAGCAGGATCTCCTGCTTGATGCGATGGTTCTGGTCACCGCCGTAGAGCCGGTCGGTGATCGCCCGCATCTCCTCGTCGTTGCCCGCGAGGTCGGAGTCGAGCAATAGCAGCGGTATCCGGCCGACGGTCGCCACCCAGATCTGGGCGGTCAGCACGCGGCTGCTCGGCATCGGGATGGTGACGAACACCGGGGCACCGTCGGTGCCGGTCAGCAAGGTCAGTGGCAGGGCGGTCGGATCGTTGACCGGGTAGCGCTCGACCTGCCAGCCGTCGTGGCTCAGGCTCTGCCGGAAGTAGCCGGAGCGGTAGAACAGCCCGACCCCGATCAGCGGCAGCCCGAGGTCCGATGCCGCTTTGAGATGATCGCCGGCGAGGATGCCGAGGCCGCCGGAATAGATGGGCAGTACCTCCGAGATACCGAACTCCATCGAGAAGTAGGCGATTCCGGACGGCGCGGCGTGGGTCGGGTCGCCGTCGAGAGTTGCCGCGTAGTCACCGAACCATGCTGAATCGGCGAGGTAGGACTCAAGGTCGGCGGCAGCTTCACGAAGTCGGCCGATGAAGTCGGTGTCGGTGGACAGTTCTGCGATGCGCTCGGGGGAGACCTCCGAAAGCAGCCGCAGTGGGTCGCGGTCGGCGGACCACAGGTCGGGGTCGACGGCGGCGAAGATGTTCTGCGTCGGCGTGTGCCAGGACCATCGCAGGTTGTGGGCGAGGACGGACAGGTCGGCGAGGGACTCGGGCAGTGGCACCCGGACGGTGAACCGGCGAAAGGCTTTCACACGCCTGTACGCTACCGAGCCCCGGCCGTCGCTGCGACCGGTTGCGGCTGCCGCCGGGTTAACACTGTGCGACGAAGCCGCCGGGTCTGTTCTATGACACCGGGCCGGACACGACGATGACACCGGACCGGCCCGGCCGGGCACGTGCGGAAACCGATCATGCGGCTACTAGGCTCGAAGTATGCAGCGAATCATCGGTACCGAGGTCGAGTACGGCATATCTGCGCCCGGCGACCCGACCGCGAACCCGATCATGACGTCCACCCAGGCGGTTCTGGCCTATGCCGCGGCCGCCAGCGTTCCCCGAGCCAAGCGCACACGCTGGGACTACGAGGTCGAGTCGCCGTTGCGTGATGCCCGTGGCTTCGACCTCGGCCGTGGGTCGGGACCGGCCCCGATCATCGACGCCGACGAGATCGGTGCGGCCAATATGATCCTCACCAACGGTGCCCGGTTGTACGTCGACCATGCCCATCCCGAGTATTCGGCACCCGAGGTGACCGATCCGCTGGACGCGGTCATCTGGGACAAGGCCGGCGAGCGGGTGATGGAGGCCGCGGCCCGCTACGTCGCGAGTGTTCCGGGTGCACCGAAGCTGCAGCTGTACAAGAACAACATCGACGGCAAGGGCGCCTCCTACGGCACCCACGAGAACTATCTGATGGACCGCAGCACCCCGTTCACCGCCGTGATCGCCGGACTGACGACGTTCTTCGCGTCCCGTCAGGTGATCTGCGGGTCCGGGCGAGTCGGTATCGGCCAGTCCGGTGACGAAGCCGGTTTCCAGCTCTCGCAGCGTGCCGACTATATCGAGGTCGAGGTGGGTCTGGAGACCACCCTCAAACGCGGCATCATCAACACCCGTGACGAACCACACGCCGACCCGGAACGGTACCGCCGACTGCACGTGATCATCGGCGACGCCAACCTCGCCGAGACCGCCACCTACCTCAAGGTGGGAACGACGTCCCTGGTACTCGACCTCATCGAAGCCGGGGTCGACTTCTCCGACATCGAACTGGCACGCCCGGTGACCGCCGTGCACACCATCAGCCACGATCCGACGCTGCAGGCGACCGTCGCCCT
This sequence comes from uncultured Gordonia sp., assembly GCF_937858515.1. Lineage (NCBI taxonomy): Bacteria > Bacillati > Actinomycetota > Actinomycetes > Mycobacteriales > Gordoniaceae > Gordonia > uncultured Gordonia sp. The sequence goes on from NZ_CALLZT010000103.1 coordinate 7,254, forward strand.
CACCGACGGACGCGAACTCACCGCTCTGGCGCTGCAACGCGAGTACCTGCAGAGGTGCACCCGTTTCCACGAGCAGAACCACAGCGACGACGCGCGGGCCAAGCATGTCCTCGACACGTGGGCCGATGTGTTGGACAAGCTTGAACGCGACCCGATGGAATGCTCGGACATCCTCGACTGGCCGGCCAAACTGCGGCTGTTCGAGGGCTTCCGCCAGCGGGAGGGACTGACGTGGTCGGCGCCCCGTCTGCAACTGATCGACCTGCAGTATTCGGATGTGCGCCTGGACAAGGGCCTGTACAACCGGCTGGTCGCGCGTGGCTCGATGAAACGGCTTGTCGACGAGGCCGACGTCACCCGGGCGATCACCTGCGCACCGGAGAACACCCGCGCCTACTTCCGCGGTGAGTGCCTGCGCCGGTTCGGTGGGGAGGTAGCGGCGGCGAGCTGGGACTCGGTCATCTTCGATCTCGGCGGCGAATCCCTGGTCCGGATCCCCACGCTCGAACCACTACGCGGCAGCAGAGCACATGTGGGAGCGCTCCTCGATTCGGTGGACTCGGCCGCAGAACTGGTCGGGCAGCTCACCAACTAGGGCTTGCCCCCGAGAACACGCGCTATGTGACGACACCCTGGCGCAGTGGCCACCCGCGAGGCCACCGGCACCGGTAGGGTGGATCGCACGACAATCGGTGACACGGTCGTACCGGTGCCAGGCACCGTCGGCCGTCATCGATACGGCTCGCCGACAGGCGATCGGTAAGGAGGCAGCAGATGGCGCAGGAACAGACCACACACGGTGGCGGCGGCGATGACGAGGGTCTCGGCCCCGACGGCAGTGCCGGTCAGGAGCGGCGCGAGAAGCTGGCCGAAGACACCGACGACCTGCTCGACGAGATCGACGACGTGCTGGAGGAGAACGCCGAGGACTTCGTGCGCGCTTACGTGCAGAAGGGCGGCCAGTGAGCGACCGGTTCAGTTCATCCACTCCCGGTTCGTCACTGCGTCCCCACCTGTCTTTCGGGGCTGACATCTCCTCGTTCACCGAGTATTTGCGCATGCACGCTCCCGAGCAGTTGCCCGCGGCCCGGGCGGAGCGGCTCGCGGCGATGCGCGGTGCCGACGCCTCGGACATCCCGCACGGCACCACGATCATGGCGGTGTCATACCCCGGTGGGGTGGTGCTCGCGGGCGACCGCCGCGCCACCATGGGCAACCTGATCGCCACCCGCGACGTGCGCAAGGTGTACCTCACCGACGACTACTCGGCGGCCGGCATCGCGGGCACCGCGGGTATTGCGATCGAGATGGTCCGGCTGTTCGCGGTCGAGCTGGAGCACTACGAGAAGCTCGAAGGAGTGCCACTTACTCTCGACGGCAAGGTAAGCCGCCTCGCGTCGATGGTGCGCGGAAATCTGGGTGCGGCGATGCAGGGCCTGGCTGCCATTCCGTTGCTCGTCGGCTACGACATCGACCACGACAGTCCCGATGAGCGGGGCCGGATCTTCTCCTTCGACGTGGCCGGTGACCGGCACGAGGAGTTCGGTGGTTATCAGGCGATCGGGTCGGGATCGGTGTTCGCAAAATCGTCCCTCAAGAAGCTGTACCGGCCCGACCTCGACGAGGCGTCGGCGCTGGCCATCGCAGTGGAGGCGTTGTATGACGCCGCCGACGATGATTCGGCGACCGGCGGTCCGGACCTGGTCCGCAGGATCTTCCCGACGGCGGCCGTGGTCGATGCGTCCGGGTCCCGAGAGGTGGCATCGTCCGAGATCGAGGCGGCGGCCCATGCTGTGGCCGATCGTCGTGCCGAGGCACATGAGGGGGATGCGCGATGACTTTTCCGTACTACGCCAGTGCCGAACAGATCATGCGCGATCGTTCGGAGTTGGCCCGCAAGGGTATCGCGCGTGGGCGCAGCGTCGTGGCGCTCACGTACGCCGACGGCGTGCTGTTCGTCGCCGAGAATCCGTCGAACACATTGCGCAAGGTCAGCGAGATCTACGACCGCATCGGATTCGCCGCAGTAGGCAAGTACAACGAGTTCGAGAGTCTGCGCAAAGCCGGGATTCAGCTCGCCGACATGCGTGGGTACAGCTACGACAGAGCGGATGTGTCCGGGTTGTCGCTGGCCAACGCATACGCCAACACGCTGGGTTCGGTGTTCACCGAGCAGCCCAAGCCGTTCGAGGTGGAGCTGTGTGTGGCCGAGGTGACCAAGCCCGGCAAATCCGGGGTGTCGCAGCTGTACCGGATCAGCTACGACGGATCGATCTCGGACGAGACAAGGTTCCTGGTGATGGGCGGGGCCACCGAGTCCATCGCGTCCGCACTGCGGGAAAAGTACGAGTCCGGCCTGAGTCTGGCCGCCGCGCTGACCCTGGCCGTCGACGCGCTGGCCACGCCGCCCCCCGCTGCCAATGGCGCCGCGGAATCGCCACGACGCGAGTTGACGGCGAGCGACCTGGAGGTGGCGATCCTCGATCACAACCGTCCCCGAAGGGCATTCCGCAGGCTCACCGCCAAGACCATCGAGGAACTGCTCGCCCAGACGACACCGGATGATCCCGAAGCGGTCTCAGCAGAAGAGTCGACCACAACCGAAGATCCGTCGAAGTAGTCCCCCGAACACAGAACACAGAACGAGTAGGGTTGAGCCGTGCAGCGTCGAATCATGGGGATCGAAACGGAGTTTGGTGTCACGTGCACCTTTCATGGTCATCGTCGGCTGAGTCCTGACGAGGTTGCCCGGTATCTGTTCCGGCGGGTCGTGTCGTGGGGTCGGTCGTCGAATGTGTTCTTGCAGAACGGCGCTCGACTGTATCTGGATGTCGGCTCGCATCCGGAGTACGCGACGGCCGAGTGCGACAGCCTGATTCAGCTGGTCAATCACGACCGGGCCGGTGAACTGGTTCTGGAGGATCTGCTGATCGACGCAGAGCAGCGGCTGGCCGATGAGGGCATCGGCGGCGATATCTATCTGTTCAAGAACAACACTGATTCAGCGGGCAATTCATACGGTTGCCACGAGAATTATCTGGTGGTGCGCGCGGGGGAGTTCTCCCGGATCTCCGATGTCCTGCTGCCGTTCCTGGTGACCCGGCAGCTGATCTGTGGGGCGGGCAAGGTTCTGCACACGCCGAAGGCGGCCACGTTTTGTCTGTCTCAGCGAGCCGAACATATCTGGGAGGGTGTGTCGTCGGCGACCACCCGGTCGCGGCCGATCATCAATACCCGGGACGAGCCACATGCCGATGCCGAGAAGTATCGGCGTCTGCATGTGATCGTGGGCGATTCGAACATGTCGGAGATGACGACGCTGCTGAAGGTAGGCTCGGCGACGCTGGTACTGGAGATGATCGAGGCGGGCGTGAGTTTCCGCGATTTCGCCCTCGACAATCCGATCAGGGCGATTCGCGAGGTCAGCCACGATACGACGGGTCGTCGTCAGGTGCGTCTGGCCGGTGGCCGGCAGGCGAGCGCGTTGGAGATTCAGCGTGAATACTATGCGCGGGCCGTCGAGCATATGACCAACCGGAAACCCGATCCGGAGATGGATCTGGTGGTCGATCTGTGGGGTCGGGTGCTCGATGCCGTCGAATCAGGTGACTTCTCGAAGGTCGATACCGAGATCGACTGGGTGATCAAGCGGAAGTTGTTCGAGCGCTACCAGAATCGATATTCGATGGATTTGGCCGATCCGAAGATCGCTCAGCTCGATCTGGCCTATCACGACATCAAACGTGGCCGCGGGGTGTTCGATGTGCTGACACGGAAGGGTCTGGTGGCGCGGGTCACCACGGATGAGGCGATCAAAGAGGCCGTCGATGAGCCTCCGCAGACGACTCGCGCCAAGTTGCGGGGTGATTTCATTTCGGCGGCGCAGAAGGCGGGCCGGGATTTCACGGTCGACTGGGTGCATCTGAAGCTCAATGATCAGGCGCAGCGCACGGTCTTGTGCAAAGATCCGTTCCGGAGTGTCGATGAGCGCGTTGATCGTTTGATCGCGTCCATGTAGTCGTAGGGTTTCTCGGGTGGCCACATCGAAGATCACGAAGGACGAGCGAGTCCTGAATCTGGTGATCTGTTTACTCCATACACCAAGGTTCGTTACCGCTGAGTATATTCGCGCGAATGTGAACGGGTATGCGGAGTCGAAGACCGATCTGTCGTTCAAACGGCAGCTCGAGCGTGACAAGAAAGAGCTTCGTGATGCCGGGATACCGGTGATCACGGGTCTGACCGCCGAGGGTGACGAGGGTTACCGGATCGACCCGGCCAGCTATGAGCTTCCCGAGATCGCGCTCGACGAGCAGGAGTCCGCGGCGGTGGCGATGGCGGCCGCGTTCTGGGAGATGCCCGAGATGGCGACACTGTCGCGGACGGCGATGCTCAAGCTCGGGGCCGCCGGGATTGATCTGCCCGGTGATGCGTTCGCCGGTATCGAAACCCCCGAAGGGCGTTCCGCGGGTGCCGAACCGGTGCTGGCGGCGCTGGTTCGGGCGATCGACACCGGTCGCGCGGTCACCTTCGTCTACCGTGCCGGCACCACCGCGGCACCTGTCACGCGGACGCTCGAGCCGTGGGGTGTGGTCACCCATCGTGGCCACTGGTATGTGGTCGGCCACGATCGCACGCGTGAGGAGACAAGGACGTTCCGGTTGTCGCGGTTGGCCGATGTGGTGTCGATCGGCAAGGACGGCTCGGTGACGATTCCCGACGGTATCGACCTACAACAGGTCGTTGCCGACACCGTCGACACCGCCGTCGGTACGACCGAGATCATCGCTCATGTGTGGGCTGCGCGGGGGCGGGCGAACGGTGTGCGCCGGATGGCTCGGCGGGTGACGCCCCAGCGGTTGGGTGAGGAGGCCGGCGATCTGCTGGAGATCGAGGTGCGCTACATGTCGTCGGTGGTGCGGGTGATTCTCGGCGCCGGGGCCGACGCGGTGGTTCTTGATCCACCTGCCTTGCGGGACATGGTGATCAGTGCCCTCGACAACCTGATCGAGGTGACCGGGGCGAGCGCAGCGACGGGGAATGTGACCGGGGCGAGCGCAGCGACGGGGAATGTGACCGGGGCGAGCGCAGCGACGGGGAATGTGACCGCACGATGACTCCGAAACCTTCGCGTTTGAGCAGGTTGCTGGCGATCGTGCCGTACTTCCAGGCGCGCGACGGTATCCAGATCTCGCAGGCGATGGCCGATCTGGGCGTCACCGAGCGTGAGTTGTACGCGGACCTGAATCTGTTGTTCGTGTGCGGTCTGCCCGGAGGGTACGGCGGCGACCTGATCGAGCTGAATTTCCCGTTCTACGACGACCCGAAGGATCTGGTAGAGGTCGAGTTCCGGCAGGGCACCGTGCGCGTCGGCTTCTCGGCGGGAATGGACAGACCGCTGCGCCTGACCCGCGCAGAGGCCACACCGTTGCTGGTGGCGTTACGGCAGTTGGTGAAGACGCCGGGACTGGTGGATTCGGCGGCGGTCGATCGGGCGATCGCGAAGATCGAGAACGCGGTGGGTGCCCGGGTGACAGGAGTGGCCGCCGCCGTCGACACCGCTCGGCCCGATGACGCGGACTCGACATACGCGACGATCAAGTCCGCAGTGCGCGATCAGCGCGCGCTGAGGCTGAAGTACTACACCGCGACGAGTGACACCACCAGTACCCGGACCGTCGACCCGATCGCGGTCAAGGTCGTCGACAACGCCATGTACCTGGAGGCGTGGTGCCGCGAAGCCGAGGACCGCAGACTGTTCCGGTTCGACAGGGTCGATGAGGCCGAGGCGCTCGATGAACCGTCCCGTCCGCGTGCCGATCCCGAGTCGGCGGCGGTATCCCCGGTCCTGAGCCAGAATCCCGATCTGCCGGTGGCAGTGATCGAGATCGACCACGAGGCGCTGTGGATTCTCGACTACTCGTCGGCCGAACCCATCGACGACGTTCTCGCCGCCGATACGAAGGATCGGCCGGTCCGTGCGCGGCTCGTGTTCGGTTCCGTCAACTGGCTGACCCGTTTCCTGCTCGGGTTCGGTGGCGACGTCCGCCTGGTCCGGATCGAGTCGCCGGTGGCCGGCCCACCCCCTCCGGCCACGGCCGACGCGGTCACCGCGGCGATGGCGGATCTGGCCGCCGCTGCTCGCGCGAGATACGCGTAACCGGTGTTCGGGTAGCATGGCCGGGTAACTACCTGGGAGGTTGGGCGTCATGGGCGCTATGTCGTGGTGGCACTGGGCGATCGTCGCGATCGTGGTCATTGTTCTCTTCGGTTCCAAGAAGCTGCCCGAGGCGGCACGCGGACTCGGGCAGTCGTTGCGCATCTTCAAGAGCGAGATGTCCGAGATGCAGAACGACGGCAAAAAGGCAGTGCCGGAGGCGACGCGCGAACTCCCGGCCAAACCGGCCGATCCAAGCTCCGCGCCGACGGTGGATGACGTCAAAAAGTCCGCCTGACCGGCTCGGGTAGCCGGTGCGTATTCCCTTCGACCCGAAGAAGCGCAAACGTAAGGTCAATCCCGACGGCACAATGTCGTTGGTCGAGCACCTGTATGAGTTGCGGTCCCGGGTGATCATCTCGTTGGTCGCGATCGTCGTCACGACCATCATCGGTTTCATCTGGTACAGCACGTCGTTCTTGGGGCTGGAGTCTCTCGGTGAGCTGCTGCGCGGACCGTACTGCGACCTGCCGCCGGAGACGCGGGCGGCGCTGTCGGCGGACGGGGAGTGCCGGCTGTTGGCCACGGGCCCGTTCGACCAGTTCATGTTGCGCCTTCAGGTGGGTTTGACCGCCGGTGTGGTCCTGGCATGCCCGATCTGGCTGTATCAGGTGTGGCAGTTCATCACCCCGGCGCTGATGAAGAATGAGCGACGCTACGCAATGTCGTTCGTGTCGTGTGCCGCGGTGCTGTTCGTGGCCGGCGCGGTCCTCGCATATCTGGTGGTGGCCAAGGCGTTCCACTTCCTGCTCACGGTGGGCAGCGATGTACAGATCACTGCCCTGGCCGGCGACCAGTATTTCAACTTCATCCTGCGATTGCTGATCGTATTCGGGGTGAGTTTCGAGTTGCCGCTGCTGATCGTCGCGCTGAACCTGATCGGGGTACTGAGCTATGCGCGCCTCAAGTCGTGGCGGCGTGGACTGATCCTGGTGATGTTCGTGTTCGCCGCGATCGTCACCCCGGGCTCGGATCCGTTCACGATGCTTGCACTCGCACTGGCGCTGACTGTGTTGCAGGAGGTCGCGATCCAGGTAGCACGGGTCTCCGACCGGCGTAAGGCGAGGAAGTCAGCACGCACCGAACAGCTCGCCGACAACGAGGCCAGTACGCTACCCGAGCCGACATCAGCGCCGCACGCGTCGGCGGTCACACCGGCGAAGGCATTCGATGACATTCTATGAGGGTGCAGGGGCGAGCGAAGCGACGGGAAATGAATCCGGACAACGACGAACGCTCCGCTGACCACACGGGCGGTGGTCTCCATCCTGGGGACGGGCACCGCCCCGCCGACCGACTTGGTCCGCAGCTCGCCACGTTCACTGCGGGCCTGAGTTTCGCTCTCGACCCGTTCCAATCTCGTGCATGTGTCGCATTGGAGGCCGGACACGGTGTTCTGGTGTGCGCCCCGACGGGTGCGGGCAAGACGATCGTCGGGGAGTTCGCGGTGCACCTGGCGCTGGCGGCCGGCACAAAATGCTTTTACACCACACCGATCAAGGCGCTGAGCAATCAGAAGTATGCCGACCTGGTCGCCGTGCACGGTGCTGCTTCGGTGGGCCTGCTGACCGGTGATGTCGCGATCAATCCGGGCGCGCCGGTGGTGGTGATGACCACCGAGGTTGTCCGCAACATGATCTACGCGGGTTCGTCGGCGCTGGCCGGTCTGTCGTATGTGGTGATGGACGAGGTGCATTTCCTGGCCGACCGGTTCCGTGGTGCGGTGTGGGAAGAGGTGATCCTGCACCTGGATCCCGCGGTACGCGTGGTGAGTCTGTCGGCCACCGTATCGAACGCCGAGGAGTTCGGCGATTGGATCAAGACCGTGCGCGGCGACACCACCGTCATCGTCGACGAGCACCGTCCGGTGCCGCTGTCCCAGCATGTGCTGGTCGGCAACCGCATGTTCGACCTGTACGAAAGGTCGGCCCATGGTGTGGCGAAGAGGAGTGCGCGGGAGGTCAATGCCGATCTCAAGCGCTACATCAGGCACAAGATGCTCACCGCCGACGACCGGTTCTCCGACTCGCGCGGCCGCGGCCGGGGCAGAGGACACCGCGGTGGCGCACCACGCGCATCGCGGCCCGATGTCGTGGCGAGCCTGGACCGCGACGGGCTGTTGCCCGCGATCATGTTCATCTTCTCCCGCAAGGGCTGCGACGGGGCACTGGCTCAGTGTCAGCGGTCACGGTTGTCGCTGCTCGAACCGCACGAGGCGGCCAGGGTCGATGAGATCGTCGACAGGCACGTGACCGACATCGCGCCCGCGGATGCCGAAGTCCTGGGTGTGGAGCAGTGGCGGGCCGGCCTGCGGCGTGGTTTCGCCGCCCACCACGCGGGGCTGCTGCCCACGTTCCGGCACGCGGTGGAGGAACTGTTCGTCAACGGTCTGGTGAAGGTGGTGTTCGCTACCGAGACTCTCGCTCTCGGTATCAACATGCCCGCTCGTTCGGTGGTGCTCGAACGGCTCGTCAAGTACAACGGTGAGGCACACGTCGATCTGACTCCCGGTGAGTTCACCCAGCTCACCGGCCGGGCAGGACGCCGTGGCATCGACACCGAGGGGCACGCGATCGTGCTCTGGACGCCCGAGGTGGTACCGGAACAGCTCGCCGGCCTGGCCGGGGCACGCACCTTCCCGTTGCGCAGTTCGTTCGCACCCGAATACAACATGGCGGTCAATCTGCTGGGCCGGATGGGGCTGAGCGGGGCCCAGGAGCTCCTGCATCGCTCGTTCGCCCAGTTCCAGGCGGACAGGTCGGTGGTCGGTCAGGCCCGCAAGCTCGACGACGCGCGGTTGCGGCTGCGCAAGACCGACGCGCAATTGTCGCAGCTGGCCGCCGAACGCGGCGTCGATCAGGACGGCACCGAGTCGGCGAGTGGTTTTCTCTCTTATATCGATCTGCGCGAGGATATTCGCCGCCGCGAGCGGGATCTGAAGTTTCATCGCCGGGTGGAGAACACACAGTCGATCGTCGACGATCTGGGTGCCCTGAAGAAGGGTCACGTGATCGGTCTGCAGAGCCGCCGCCATCGTGGTCTGGCCGTGGTCCTGGAGCCGGCCGCCCACACCTCTGATCCGAAACCTCTTGTGCTGGTGGAGGATGCATGGTGCGGCAGGATCGACGCACGTGACTTCGTCAACCCACCACAGGTACTGGGCAACATGCGTCTGCCCCGGCACCCCGACCGCGGTACCGGACGTGGCCGGCGTGATCTGGCGTCGGCGCTGCGGGCAACCGGCATCGAGATGCCGCGTGGACGCGGCAACAAACGCGCACCGGCCGCCGACGACGCCGAACTCAAACGATTGCGGACGGCGTTGCGGGCGCATCCCGCACATCGTCTCGATCCCGGGGATCAGCTGTTCCGGCTGGCCGAGCAGCGTAATCGGTTGCTACGTGAGATCGTCAGCGCTGAACGCGAGATCACCTCTCGCACATCCACTTTAGGTGTCACATTCGGCCGGATTGTGGACGTGCTGGCCGAACTCGGATACGTCAGGCGCACTGGCGACACCGTCGAGGTGGAGGATGCCGGGCGACTGTTGAGCCGGATCTACAGCGAAAGCGATCTGCTGGTCACCGAGTGCATCCGCGCCGGTGTGTGGGAGGGGCTCTCGCACAGTGATCTCGCCGCGGTCGTATCGGCGATGGCATACGAATCGCGACGCGATGGCACCTCGGACGTCGATTCGGTGCCGGGTAATCCGCGACTGCGGGAGGCGCTGACCGAGACCGTGCAGGTGTGGCAGCGACTGAACGAAACCGAACGGCGCCACCGTGTTCCGGCGACACGCGAACCCGATACGGGGTTCTCGGTGGCGGTATCGCTGTGGTCGTCGGGCAGATCGCTGACCGATTCGCTGGCTGCCGCGGGATTGGCCGGTCAATTGCTGTCGCCTGGTGATTTCGTACGATGGAATCGTCAGGTGATCGATCTGCTGGAGCAGATCCGGATAGGCGTGGGCCCCGACGCTCCGCTGGCGACGGCGGCAGCACGCGCGGTCGGGTCGATCCGCCGGGGTGTGGTCGCCGCCGAACTGGGCTGATCAGGTTCCCGGTTGGACCGCCGAACACCGTCGGCGCTGCCGGGTGTGTCGCTGCGGTAACGTGCAGGGCAGCATTGCGCCCCGGAACAGGGTCGGCGCAGCACAGAGCCGGTACGCCGACGCGTGCCACCTTGGCAAACCGAAGTACCCGGTCGTGACGATCGGGGAGAAGGCGGGGAAACTGATGACCGATCCCAACTGGCCGAACACATCACCGGGATCGGGATTGCCCGGTGCTGACGGCGATGCGACCACGGTGGGCAACACGGCGCCTTTCGGAGATCCGGGCGCCGGTGTTCCAGGCCAGGTCCCGCCATACGGGACACCGCCGGCGGGCTCACCGTACGGTCCGCCCGGCTACGTGGCACCCGCTTATGGAGCCCCGGCAACCGGTCCTGACGATTTTGGTGCCGGCAATCCTTACGCTCCGCCTGCGGCAGGTCAATACGGTCAGCAGCCGCAGGCCCCGGTGAGTCCTCCCGGCTTCGGCGATCCCGGCCAGTTCGGCCAGACCGCGTACGGCCGGCCCGCCCAGCCCTACGCCGCACCGGGCCAGCAGTTCAGTCAGCCTGCGCCCGATTACGGCCCGCAGTCGGCTCCATTCGGTCAGCAACCAGATCAGTACGGTCAGTACAGCCAGCAGCCCGGTCAGTTCGGTCAGCAGCCACTGCCGGGGACTCCGCAGTATGGGGCAGATCCGTTCAATGCAATGCAGCAGCAGACGGGTTCGTCATCGAAGCTGCCCAAAATTCTGGGACTGGTCGGTGGCGCGATCCTGGCAATCGCCGCGATCGTGTTGGTGACCGGCCTGTGGCTTCCCGGCTGGTTCCCGAAGACGTTCTCGCAGAGCGCCGTCGAGGACGGTGTGAAGAAGGTGCTGAGCACCGACTACAGCATCGACAACGTCGAGAAGGTGTCGTGCCCTCCGGGTCAGTCGGTGTCCTCGGGCAAGAAGTTCAGCTGTGATGTCACGGTCGGCGGCCAGGCGCAGCAGGTGACCATCACCATCATCGACAACGACGGCAAGTACGAGGTGGCGCGCCCGGGCTGATGGCCGTGGGCAGGTTTCTGTAGTTCAGGATCCGGGCCAGCCGAGCGCCTTCGAGAGCCGACCCAGTGAAGCGCCGATCCCGAGTTCCTCACCGAGTTCGGCGAGCCTGTCGGGGTCGGCGGGTGTGTGCGGCAGTATGTCCGAATCGCTTGAGTCGATGGTGTCGGCGTCGGTGCGCACGGCCACCACCACGCGGGCTGCGGCGAGATAGTCGGTCGCCGCGGCGAGCGCGTTGCGGCTGCGGGTGGGCACCGACGAATCACCTTCCAGCGCAGCCTTTTCCAGAGCATCCAGGTTGCCGAACGCGGTGATCAGCTTGGCGGCGGTCTTCTCGCCGATGCCCGTCACCCCCGGCAGGCCGTCGGACGGGTCGCCGCGCAGCATCGACATCTCGGCGTACGCGACGCCCGCCCGATCCACTGGCACCCCGTACTTCTCGGCCACCTCTGCAGGTCCCATCATTTCGGCCTTGGCCAGCCCTCGGCCCACGTACAGCACGCGCACAGGCACCGGATCGTCGGCCACCACCTGCAACAGGTCCCGGTCGCCGCTGACCACCACCACCGGATCGTCGGCCTCGGCGAAGGCGAGCGTCCCGATCACGTCGTCGGCCTCACAGCCCTCGGCGCCGGATGTGGCGATCCCCGCCGCGGCGAGGACGTCTAGGATCATCGTGACCTGCGGGGTGAGCGTGTCGGGCACATCCTCGATGTCGCCGCCGGACTCGGTGCCGGCCGGTTCAGCCACCCGATGCGCCTTGTATGACGGGATCAGATCGGTCCGGAACTTCGGCCGCCAATCGAGATCCAGGCACACCACCAGCCGGCTCGGCTGCTCCCGCGTAACCAGCGACGCGATCGTGTCGATGAACCCGCGCACCGCATTCACCGGCCGCCCGTCGGGCGCTGTCATCTTCTCCGGCAGGGCATAGAACGAACGGAACCACAGGCTCGCGCCGTCGAGAAGCATCACTGATCCGGTCACCCCGCCAGTCTGTCACGTCTCACTTCGATCGAGATATGACGGAGTACGTCCCGCGTCTCGTATCCCGCCGGATGTGTCCGGCGAATAGCCCTCCCCGACACGGGCACGGCTAACCTGTGACACATGCAGCGCTTCTCCTCGGATGTGTACCGCGAACGCTTGGCCCGCGCAGCGGTCCTGACCGGCGATGCCGGTCTCGACGGGATCGTCGTGTCGACGGGCCCGGATCTGCGGTATCTCACCGGGTCGCGCGCGAACACCTTTGAGCGGTTGACGGCGCTGGTCATTCCGGCGGCGGGGAGTCCGCGGTTGGTGGTGGCACGGCTGGAGTTGGCGTCGCTGGCGGAGTCGGCGGTCGGTGAACTCGATATCGAGGTGGCCGATTGGGTGGATGGGCAAGACCCCTATGCGCTGGCGCTGGCGGCGTTGCCGGTCGACCCGGTGATCGCGGTGTCGGATGCGATGCCCGCGCTGCATGTGATTCCGCTGGCCGAACGTACCGGAGGCACGCCGGCGTTGGCGACAGCGGTGCTGCGGGAGTTGCGGATGATCAAGGACCCGGCCGAGATCGACGCGCTGCGGGCGGCGGGGGCGGCGATCGACCGGGTGCATGCGCGGATGGGGGAATGGCTCACACCGGGCCGCACCGAACGTGAAGTGGCCGACGACATCCGGGAGGCGATCGTCGCCGAAGGACACACCGGGGCCGAGTTCATCATCGTCGGTTCAGGTCCGAACGGGGCCGACCCGCATCACGAGTTCTCCGACCGGGTGATCGAACGCGAGGACATCGTCGTCATCGACATCGGGGGTCCGGTGGAGCCCGGCTACAACTCGGACTCGACGCGCACGTACTGCTTCACCGAACCACCGGCTGACATCGCCGATGCCTACGCGGTCCTCGAACGCGCTCAACGGGCTGCGGTCGAGGCGGCCCGACCAGGGGTCAGTGCCGAAAGCGTCGACGCGGTGGCCCGCGACATCCTCGTCGAACATGGGCTGGGGGAGCAGTTCATCCACCGCACTGGGCACGGCATCGGGTTGTCGGTGCATGAGGAGCCGTACATCGTCGGCGGCAACGACATCACTCTGCGGCCCGGGATGGCATTCAGCATCGAGCCGGGTGTGTACTTCTCCGGCCGCTGGGGCGCGCGGATCGAGGACATCGTCATCGTCACCGACGACGGGTGCGAAGCGGTCAATGCCCGCCCGCACCACCTCGTGAACCTGTCAGCCGAGTAGGCTCGCCTCCCGAGGAGAATCCCGACCCGATACTGGCGAAGCGCGGCAGATAAGTCATCGCGGTTCCCACGTACGCGACTTACACTGACACTATGGCTGAGCACAATCGGATCATCGCGGACCACCAGATCATGGGTGGTGTTCCGTGTATTCGCGGCACGCGGATCCCCGCTGCGACTGTGGTCGGCCTGATCGCACAGGGCGCGCCAATCGACGACGTGATCACCGACTTCCCTCAGCTTACCGTTGATGACGTTCGCGCTGCGCTGGCATTTGCCGCTTCCGCCATTTCCGAGCGTCAGCTTCCCCTCCGCGTCCCAGCGTGAGGTTCCTCCTCGACGAATGTCTGAGCGACCGTCTCGCCGCACTTCTCAGCGAGGACGGCCACGACGTTGTGCATGTACGCGACCTGGGACTCCTCGGACATGTCGACGACGAGGTGCTTGAAACCGCACGCCACTCGGGCAGGACCTTGGTTTCGGCCGATACGGATTTCGGAGAGTTGCTGGCGCGGTCAGGTGCAGCACTACCCAGCCTTATCCTCTTTCGGCAAACCGATCGCCGCGCGCAGCACCAGGCCGGCACACTGATCGCCCACCTGGCAGATATCGCAGCCGATATCGACGTGGGCGCGATCGTCGTCTTCACTGACGACCGGGTCCGGATTCGGCGTTTGCCTGTACGTTGATCGGCCCGGGCTATCACGGCACCGCTGCCCTGTTTTGCCCTGCGACCAGGTGTGGCGTTCAGTATCGAACCGGGCGCGTACTTTCGGGCTGCTGAGGTGCCCGCATCGAGGACATCGTGGTGATCACCGAGGACGGATGCGAGGCGGTCAACAACCGTCCCCATCACCTGGTGAACCTGTCAGCCGAATAGGCTTGCCGACCCCATGGCCCGGGTCACGGTGATCTCGATGACCACCCGGCGCGGATTCTCCTTTGGCTGCCGGTAGCGGCGGGCGTACCGGTCCTCGGCGTCGGCGACCCGCAGCCGTTCCCGGCTCACCACCGCAGACCCCTCCAGGGTGAGCCAGCGCGGGCCGTCGACATGGGTGACGGCGGCGTAACCGCCGCGTTCGACGTTGCGCACCTTCTGGCTGCCGTCGACGGTGATGACGCGCGCGATCCGGGTGTCCCGGTCGTAGGTGAAACCGACCGCGACCACGTGCGGAGTGCCGGTGGGCCGGGTGGTGGCGAGGGTCGCGAGGTGGCGTTCGGTGAGGAACTCGAGGGCGGCGTCGTTGAGTGCTTCCGGGGTTCGGGCCATGCGCCACAGCCTAGGGGAGCGACTGAGGCGATCGGGCGCGAGGAGGGCGGGGTGGAATACTGGTCGGCATGGCTGACAGTCCCGGTTCGGTGGTGGTGTTCGGCGGGCGCAGTGAGATCGGTGTGGCCGTGGCCGAACGGCTCGCCGCCGGCCGCACCGTCGTGCTGGCCGCGCGCCGCCCCGACGACCTGGCCGACCAGCGCGCACGACTGGAAGCCGCCGGCGCCGCGCAGGTGGTGACCGTCGCCTTCGACGCGAACGACACCGGCTCGCACACCGAACTGGTCAGTCAACTGGTCGCCGATCACGGACCGATCCCGGTCGCGGTGGTGGCGTTCGGGATCCTCGGCGACCAGCAGCGTGCCGAAACCGATGTCGCACACGCCCTGCAGATCGCACACACCGACTATGTGGCGCAGATCAGTGTGCTCACCCCGCTCGCCACGGCGCTGCGGGCGCAGGGGTCGGGCACCATCATCGTGTTCTCGTCCGTCGCCGGTATCCGGGTGCGGCGGGCGAACTATGTGTACGGCTCCACCAAGGCCGGCCTCGACGGCTTCGCCAGTGGCCTCGCAGATGCGTTGCACGGCAGCGGTGTTCGGCTCTTGCTGACCAGGCCGGGGTTTGTGATCGGGGCGATGACCAAGGATCTGATGGCCGCGGGCACCACACCAGCGCCGCTGTCGGTCACGGCCGATACCGTCGCCGACGCGGTGGTTCGGGCGTACCGGCGCGGGAAGGGCGAGGTGTGGATTCCGTGGGCGCTTCGGCCGATGTTCTTCGGTATGCGTCTGCTGCCACGCGCCATCTGGCGGAGACTGCCCAGGTGACGGCAACACGATTCGTCGTCGTAGGCATCGGGGAGGACGGGTGGGCGGGTCTGAGCGGCGCGGCCCGTGACACCCTGGCGCACGCCGATGCCGTCTACGGTTCGCCCCGGCAGCTGACACTGATCAGCGCTGACGTCGACGGTGCCCGTCTACGCCCGTGGAGATCGCCGATGTCCGGGCACCTGGCCGAGGTTCTCGACGCTCCGCCGTCGCCGGTGGTGCACGTGTTGGCCAGCGGCGATCCGATGTTCCACGGCGTGGGAGCGTCGATCGTGCGGAAGGTCGGCGCCGAACGGGTCACCGTGCTGCCGCATGTGTCGAGCGCGTCACTGGCGTGTGCGCGGCTCGGCTGGGACCTGGCCGGCACCAGCATCGTCAGCGCCGTCACCGCGCCGCCGGAAGCGATCGCGGCGCACCTGTCCGGCGGTCGCCGGATCCTGATCCTCAGCCGCGACGAGCACACACCGTCACAGGTATTGACCATATTGCGGGACAACGGATTCGGTGACTCGCAGGTGAGGATCCTGGAACGCCTCGGCGGATCCGCCGAACGAATCGTCGGCGCCGACTGCGACATCACCGACGTGAATCCGCTCAATATTGTTGCCGTCGACTGCCGCGGACCACGCCGGCCGGCCACCCCTGGCCTGCCCGACGACGAGTACGAGAACGACGGCCAGCTCACCAAGGAACCGGTGCGCGCGCTGACCGTGTGCGCGTTGCGTCCCGGCGGCACCCAATTGCTGTGGGATGTGGGCGGCGGGTCCGGCAGCGTCGCCATCGAATGGCTGCGAGCCGATGCCGACGGCCGCGCGGTCGCCTTCGAAGCCCATCCGGTGCGGGCAGAACGCCTGGCCCGTAACGCCGTCCGGCACGGAGTCGCCCACCGCTTGCGGGTCGCGGGGAAGGCCCCGGAGGCCTTCGCCGGGCACGGCACACCCGACGCCGTGTTCATCGGCGGCGGTTTGTCCGAGCAGGTCCTCGAACAGTGCTGGGACGCACTGACTCCGGGTGGACGACTGGTGGCCAACGGTGTGGCCATCGAATCACAGAACCTGCTCACGGGGGCTGCGGCGCAACACGGGGGCACGCTGCGCCGCTTCAGCATCGAAACGGCCGCGCCGCTGGGGTCGCTGACCACGTGGCGGCCCGCACTCCCGATCGTGCAGTGGGCAGCGGACAAGAGTCAGGAGCAGCAGCGGTGACCGTCTACTTCATCGGCGCCGGCCCCGGCGCCGCCGACCTGATCACCGTGCGCGGTGCCCGGGTCCTCGGCAATTGCCGCACGTGCGTCTACGCGGGTTCCCTTGTGCCGCAAGAGATGCTGGAGCTGTGCCCGGACGGCGCGAACCTCGTCGACACCGCGCGCATGCCGCTCGATGCGATCATCGATGTCATCACGACCGCCGACGCCGCCCGTCACGACGTCGCCCGGCTGCACTCGGGCGATCTGTCCCTGTACTCGGCGATGACGGAACAGCAACGCCTACTATCCGAACGGGGCGTCGTCACCGAGATCGTGCCCGGCGTACCGGCATTCGCGGCGGCGGCCGCCGCCCTCGGCTCCGAGCTGACCGTGCCGGGGGTGGGACAAAGCCTGCTCATCACCCGGGTGTCGACGCTGTCCACCGACATGCCGCCGGGCGAGACGCTGCCCGAACTCGCCGCAGCCGGCGTCACCCTCGCTCTGCATCTGGCGGCGCATCGTGCACAGGAGATCGTCGGCGCCCTCGCCCCTCACTACGGTGCCGACTGCCCGACGGCCACGGTCGCATTCGCGAGCCGCGCCGACGAACAGGTGGTTCGGTGCCCACTCGCCGCGCTACCCGATGCGCTCGCGGCTGCGTCCATCACCAAGACGGCCGTCATCTTCGTCGGGCGTGTCCTGGAACCGCAAGGGGTACACACGATTACCGACAGTTATCTGTATTCGGCCGCCCGTATGTCCAAGCTTCGGAACCACCCGTGAACGCGATCCTGATTCTGGGCGGTACCGGAGAGGGCCGCGAACTGGCAGGCCTCCTGCACGATGCCGGGATCGAGGTAATCACCTCACTGGCGGGTCGTGTCGCACAACCCCGGCTGCCGGTAGGGGAGGTTCGTATCGGCGGATTCGGCCAGTACGCCTCCGGCGACGGGGTGACGGGTCTGACGAACTGGTTGCGTGACAACAACATCCAGGCCGTGGTGGACGCAACCCACCCGTTCGCCGCCACCATCACCCACCATTCCGCCGAAGCAACCCGTCGCGCCGGAGTGCCACTGCTGCGCTTACGCCGGCCCGCGTGGGACCCCGCCGACTTCCCGGGCGGTGACCGCTGGCACCACGTCGCCTCGATCGAGGCAGCAGCCCAACTGGTTTCGCAACTCACCACAACCGGTGGCCGCGATCAGATACTGCTCACCACCGGCCGCCAAGACGCCTCGGCGTTCGCCGGCATCGACAGTGCGTCATTCCTGATCCGCGTCGTCGACGCCCCCACCGGACCGTTGCCGCCACGCCACGAGATCCTGCGCTCCCGCGGCCCCTACGACGCCGACTCCGAACGGCAGCTGCTCACCGACCACCACATCGACGTCCTCGTCACCAAGAACAGCGGCGGAGCGCTCACCCGAGCCAAACTCGACGTCGCAGGCCAACTCGACATCGACATCGTCGTCGTCGACCGACCCACCGAACCCCAGATGAAATTCGTCGTCGACACCGCCACGGACGCCTTCACCTGGTGCTTCAGGAATGTCGATTGACGTGCCAAGGTCAACGGTCGCCGAATCGTTTGGACCAGAAGGGTAGATTCCGCCACATCTCAAAGCTCTTGCGAAGCGTCGGCCAGCGCGAACTCGGTGGTCCAGATATGCCCGAAACAACCGCACAAGTCCAACGTGATCGTTTCGCTCCCGGAACTTTCGGGCTGCGGTCGAGTACTTGGTCTCCTGTGCCCGGACCATAGGTTTCAGAGTGGCAACGTCGCGCATATTGAACCCATGAGGATCTGCACACCATTCTGACTGTTCGGATGCGTTCATTATGTCCACCAGTTCGTCTCGGTCTGCGATGACAACTGCACGGTCCAGTGCAGCGATGACTGACCACATCGTCCTCACATCTGCTTTGGTGTCGCGTCGATGTCAGACCCCAGTGGTACTCATTTCCTGTCGAAAGGAGACCACAATGACCAACCCGACATCCGCGCGAGCCTTCACCTCACGAGATCTGCTTGCCGTCTACCTCGACCTGAAAGGACTCCAATCAGATCTGCGCACGTGGACGGAGAAGGGATTGGCAAGCAATCCGCCCCGTCTCATCCGGTTCCGTCGATTCCGTGCCCTACTCGCGGCGTTTGGCCTGCCGGAGGACCCTGAGATGTTTTCGTCGGGCTACTTTATCGATGCGGCCGACCCACTGTACGCTGCCTTAATTCCCGAACTGGTGGATATGAATGACAATTCCGTCGGAAAATTCAGCACCAGTCTCGTCGACGGATCGGTGCGTGCGACCTTCGCTCCGCTGCAACCCGAAGAGTTCAATGGACTTCCATCGCTCTTCCGCACACTGCTGGCCTACCGCAGGGAGGTCGAAAGGTGTTTACAGCACACCGATGGAATCCTGGAGGCACCGAAGATCGTCTGGCTCGGCCTGACACGAGTTCGGCACGTGAACAACGCAATCCGGGACGTACTCGAAGTGATTGATGAGCCTCTTGCTCGCCTCATCAGCCCGGAGGACCGGTCATTCACGCTCGAGCATCTTGTCGAGCACCACGGATACCCGACGGACGACCTTGACCAGATTGACTGGGAGTGGAGGTGAGTCCGGCGAGATCGACTCTCCGATTGCCGGCGCAGTTCCGCCCTGGAGCTGGTGATCGTCCTTTCGGTTGATGCCTCGTGGCGGAGCTCCACCCAGCCTGGTCATCGAATTCGTCACGATACGCAGTGACGAGATTGCGCCCCTGTTACTTTGAGCAGCGATGAGTTCGCCACAGTACCTGCCACCACAGCATCCGGTTCAGTATCAGCCCGCGCCGGGCGAACCGTTCGGGTCCGGGCCGGGTTCGGCACCGAAACCGTCTCGTACCGCGGGTGCGATCGGTGTGATCGTTGCGGTGGCGCTGGTGGTGGTCGTCGTGGCCGGTGCGGTGGCCTACCCGATGGTGACACGTGTGTCTGGTGAGCCGACGGCTGCCGCCCCGGCGAATGCGCGATCGGCGCCGTTGAAGGTGGAGGGTGTGCCGTCCGTGGCGACCGGCTACGGTCTTCGCGTCGCACCGCCCAGCGCCCACGACATAGACAACCGGGTGGTGGTGACGGTGTTCGAGGATCTGCAGTGCCCGGCGTGCAAACAGTTCGAGATCATGTTCGGTGACGCACTGACCACCCTGCGCGCCAACCCCGATGTGATCGTCGAGTATCGGATGATTTCGTTCCTCGACGGTGCGTCCACCAACAGGTACTCGTCGCGGGCCACCAATGCGTCGGCGTGTGTGGCAGAGGCGACTGCGACAGGTGGCGACTGGTCGACCTGGCTGCGCTATCACGCGATGCTGTACGACCAGCAGCCCGCCGAGGGCGGGGCGGGCCACGACGACGCCAAGCTTGCCTCCCTGGCACTCGACGCTGGATCGACCGACGTGCAAGGGTGCATCACCGCAAACACGTACGCCGACTGGGTGAGCGCCGGCACACGCGACGCACTCACCGATGTCCAGGCCACCCCAACCGTCCAGATCAACGGCCACGCCGTCGACCTCACCGCACCGTCGGACCTGCTCAGCGCCGTCGAGCAAGCGATCCGATAGCCGTCTCGCACGATTTTCTGGCAGATTGGCCGCCCGCTATTCCGCCGGAAATTTTCTGGGTTCGGAGTGTCTCAGGTGGCCGGGTGGCGGCGGGGGGTGAAGACCAGGTTGCCGGCGGGGCGGGATGCTGCTGTTGTTGCCGATGATCCGATGATGAGCAGGGTGCGCATGTCGACGACCGACGGATCCAGATCGCCTACGGTGGTGGTGTGTAAGGACTGCTCCGGACCGCCCACATCGCGTCCCAGTATGAGCACACGCTCGGGTGACACCGACTGGAGGAGTAGCTCTTTGAGGGCGGGTACCTGCCAGGATCGGCTCGCCGAGCCCGGGTTGTAGATCGCGATGACCAGGTCCGCGGCGATCGCGTGGCGGATGCGTTCGCAGATCACCTCCCACGGCTTGAGCCGGTCCGACAGGGAGATGACCGCGAAGTCATGGCCGAGCGGGGCACCGACCGCGGCCGCGACCGCTGTCGCGGCCGTGACGCCGGGCACCACCCGCACCGGCACGTCCTGCCAGGCTGGCTCGGAAGCAACCTCCGCGACCGCGGTGGCCATGGCGAATACCCCGGGATCGCCGGAGGACACCACCGCCACCCGCGCACCCCGATGGGCCAGGGCGAGAGCGAACTCGGCGCGTTCGGATTCGACGCGATTGTCGCTCGCGTGCACGCGTTGCCCCGGTCGCGGGGTGAGTCGCTTGAGGTAGGTCGTGTAGCCGACGAGGTCGGTGGCGGCGGCCAATTCGGCACGGACCTCCGGGGTGGTCCAGCTGTCGCGGCCAGGACCGAGACCGACGACGACGACCTCACCGGAACCACTCACACCCGCCGCGGACGGGTTGTTGCGTCCACCTGGCACTACGATCATCGAAAAGTACGGCACCTGAGCCGGATCCACGTCGGCCGCCGGTAGCACCCGCTGCGCCGACGTCGATGCCCGCTCGACATACCAGGCCTCGTCGAGCCGTCCCGCGGCCTCCAGTGCGGCCCGCACGGTGGTGAAGGTGCGGCCCAGTTTCATCACCGCGAACGCGTCGGCGCCGCGGAACCGTGCCGTCAGATCCTCCTGCGACAGAGTGCCGGGGACTACGGTCAGCGTTTCGTCACCCTCGACCAGCGGGATCGTCATCGCCGCCGACGACGCGCTCACCGAGGTCACGCCGGGCACGATCTCGGCGTCGAACTCGCCGACCAGACGTTTGTGCATGTGCATGTAGGAACTGAAGAACAGGGGATCGCCCTCGGCCAACAGCACCACGTCACGCCCGGCGCGCAGGTGTTCGGCCAGCCGCGCGGCCGACTCGGTGTAGAAGTCGGCGAGCGCCCCGGTGTAGCCGCGCGGATGGTCGGTGGTCTCGGTGGTCACCGGATACATCAACCGCTCTTCGATCTGCCCGTCCCGAAGATAAGGCGACGCCACCGACCGGGCGATGCTGTTGCCGTGGCGCGCACAGTGATACGCGATCACCGGCGCCTCGCCGATCAGCCGCGCCGCTTTGATGGTGACCAGTTCGCTGTCCCCGGGGCCCAGTCCGACGCCCCACAGTTTGCCGTTCGCGGTCATCGCTCATACCTCCGATGTGGAGGCCAGGGCGTTGAGCGCGGAGGCGACGATCGCCGAACCACCACGCCGTCCACGCACAGTGAGGAACTCCAGATCAGTGCGGGCGGCGAGAGCCTCACACGATTCGGCCGCACCGACGAACCCGACCGGGGCGCCGACGATCGCGGCAGGCTTGTCGGCTCCGGCGTCGATCAGGTCCAGTAAAGCGAACAGGGCGGTGGGTGCGTTGCCGATCGCCACCACCGATCCGGCCAGCAGTGGTTTCCAATACTCCAGCGCCGCAGCAGTTCTGGTGGTATTCAGGCGTTGAGCCAGTTCCGCCAGACCGGGCTCACCAAGAAAGCATAAGACGTCGTTGTCCACGGGCAGCCGTCGCCGGGTGACACCGGAGGCGACCATGTTCGCATCGCACAGAATCGGGGCACCGGCTTCCAGTGCGGCCCGCGCCGCCGCGACGACACCCGGGGTGGCCACCACGTCGTCGGCCAGATCGACCTGGCCGCAGCCGTGGATCATCCGCACCACCACGTTCGCGACATCGGGAGGAAAAGCCGACAGGTTGGCCTCGGAGCGGATGATGGCGAAGGACTGACGGTAGATGGCGGCACCGTCGCGCAGGTAGTCACTCATGGTGCCCCTCAGCGTAAATGCGCGTGCGTTCACCCGTGGGCGTGGGTGCGCCGATACCCGTCGGGCGTGGCCTCCACCCGCAGGTGCGCGTCGGTGGGTGCGCCGCAACCGCGTTCGCAGCCCGACCAATGTTCACGCTCATCGACCGGGTCCTGCTTGACCCGTAGCACCAGATCCTCACGGACCGCCGCATGCGCCCGCCCGCAGCCGGGGGCACCCACGCAGCAGCTTACCGATGTCCACGGCGACGCCGCATCGAAGATCAGGCCCATCGGCGCCAGCACCCGAACCACGGTCTCGGCGACTGCCTCGTCGAGGTCGCACAGGAGGATCTCGCGTTCCGGGGTAAAGATGATCGGCTTGCCGACGGCCGCGAGGAACTGCGCCAGGCGGGCCGGCAGCCGGGCCAGTTCCACCACACCGCCGAGCAGCACCGCGCCGTCGTCCTGGTCAAACCAGCCGACGATCGGTGACGGCGACGCTGCGAGAGGCGTTCCGGGTTCGCCGACGGCCGCGTCAAGCCTGGCGGACGCGGCCGTCACGATCGCCGCGTGCTCGGTACCGGTCAGGTCGCCTACCCGCCACGCGGAGGGTGCGACCTGCACCATGTCACGCGCGACCGCGGTCATCTCGGAGGCCAGCGCGTCAACGGGTACCGAACCGAGCGTGAGCTCGCCGAGTAGCACGTCCGCGACCGATCCGGTGCGGGCAACAGCCGTGACGTCGGGGTGTCGGGCAAGGACGTCGCCCCGGCCGTCGTCGAGACCGAACAGGAACCGCCCCGACAACCTGGCGAACACCTCGTCGGCGCGCAGCAGGTCGTCGAGCTCGGCCACCACCGGCCGCAGGTCGGCCGCACCGCCGATACGTCCGGTGAGCGAAGAGACCTCGATGTTGCGGGCCCGATCATGG
The DNA here is from genome assembly GCF_937858515.1 of uncultured Gordonia sp. Lineage (NCBI taxonomy): Bacteria > Bacillati > Actinomycetota > Actinomycetes > Mycobacteriales > Gordoniaceae > Gordonia > uncultured Gordonia sp. The sequence goes on from NZ_CALLZT010000103.1 coordinate 30,807, forward strand.
GTCGACGTCGGCGCGAGCCCCGCGTCGACGATCAGCGCGCCGAGAGCATCGGTGTCGCCGATGCCGCGGATCTGGAGGTTGCCGCGGGCGGTGATCTCCAGAAATCCGTCGCCGTACTCGGCTGTCCCCTCGGCGAGTGCCTCCAGTTGCGGTGCGGTGATCGACCCGCCGGGCAGCCGGATCCGGGCCAGCGCACCGTCGGCCGCAGCATGGGTGGTGAACACGCCGGGGCAGCGGTCGGTGCGGTCGCGATGGGAGTCGGTCACCCACCCAGGGTAGGCCCGCTACGACCGCACACCGATGGCTAGGCTGTGACGTGCGAGTAGCGGAAGCCGGTGTGAATCCGGCACGGTCGCGTCACTGTAACGGTGTGCCCGGCTCGGGGCACCGAAGTCAGACCTGCCGCTCGCCTTGCCACGACCGACTATCCCGGGCGCGCTTCCCGGTGAGGAGAGCCATGATTCTGCTGCTGTCGACCTCCGACACCGACCTCATCACCGCCTCGGCGTCCGGGGCCGGCTTCCGGGTGGCCAATCCCGCCCGGATTCTCGTCGATGATGTCGCCGAACTTGCCGACGGTGCCGATCTGGTGGTGATCCGCATCCTCGGTGGCGTTCGCGCCTGGGAGGACGGCCTGGCCGCGGCGACGGCGCTCGGCAAGCCGCTGGTGGTGCTCTCGGGCGAGCAGCAGCCCGACCCGGACCTGATGGCGGTGTCGACGGTACCGGCCGGTGTGGCGGCCGAAGCGCACAACTATCTCGCCGCCGGCGGCGTCGAGAACCTCACGAACCTGCACCACTTCCTGTCCGACACGGTGCTGCTCACCGGACACGGGTTCGAGCCACCGCAGCAGACACCCGGCTGGGGCGTGCTCGAACGCACCGTCGCCGAGGTTCCCGACGGCGCGCCCACCATCGGCGTCCTGTATTACCGGGCCCAACACTTGGCCGGCAACACCCGCTACGTCGACGCCCTGTGCGCCGCCGTCGAGGCCAAAGGGGCACGCGCGCTGCCCATCTTCTGCGCGTCGCTGCGCACCGCACCCGACGAACTCATCGACCTGCTCGGCACCACCGACGCGCTCGTCGTCACCGTCCTCGCGGCGGGCGGATCCACCCCGGCCGCCGCATCGGCCGGTGGGGACGACGAGGCCTGGAACATCGAACGCCTGGCCGCCCTCGACATCCCGATCCTGCAGGGCCTGTGCCTGACGGGTTCGCGGGACGACTGGGCCGCCAACGACGACGGTCTGTCGCCGCTGGATGTGGCCACCCAGGTCGCGGTCCCCGAATTCGACGGCCGGATCATCACGGTCCCGTTCTCGTTCAAGGAGTTCGACGAGAACGGCCTGCCCTGGTACCAGCCCGACCACGAACGCTGCGCCCGCGTCGCCGGCATCGCCGTCTCCCACGCCCGGCTGCGCAAGACCGCGCCCGCCGACCGCAAGGTCGCGATCATGCTGTCGGCATACCCCACCAAACACGCCCGCATCGGCAACGCCGTGGGCCTGGACACCCCGCGCAGCCTGCTACGGCTGCTAGCGGCGCTGGGCGAGGCCGGCTACGACATCGGCGACGACGGGGAGATTCCCGGTCTGGCAGAAGACGATTCGGATGCGCTCATCCACGCGATCATCGCCAAGGGCGGACAGGATTCCGATTGGCTGACCGAGGAAACATTGGCCGCCAACCCCATTCGGGTCTCGGCCGCCGACTACCGCACGTGGTTCGCCACGCTGCCCGACGACCTGCGCGAGGGGGTCGAAAAGCATTGGGGTCCGGCACCGGGGGAGTTGTTCGTCGACCGGTCCGCCAACCCCGACGGCGATATCGTCATCGCGGCAATGACTTTCGGGAACATCGCGATCCTGGTGCAGCCGCCGCGCGGCTTCGGTGAGAACCCGGTCGCCATCTACCACGACCCCGATCTGCCGCCCTCGCATCACTACCTGGCCGCCTACCGCTGGGTCGCCGGATTCAACGGAACCGGCTACGGCGACAATGGTTTCGGGGCCGACGCCGTCGTGCACGTGGGCAAACACGGCAACCTCGAATGGCTGCCCGGCAAGACCCTCGGTATGTCGTCGGGTTGCGGCACCGACGCCGCGCTCGGCGACCTGCCGCTGATCTACCCGTTCCTGGTCAACGATCCGGGTGAGGGCACGCAGGCCAAACGTCGCGCCCACGCCGTGCTCGTTGACCACCTCATCCCGCCGATGGCGCGCGCCGAATCCTACGGCGACATCGCCCGACTCGAACAGCTCCTGGACGAGCACTCCAACGTCTCGACGCTCGACCCGTCGAAACTGCCCGCGATCCGCCAGCAGATCTGGACACTGCTCACCGCGGCCAAGATGGACCACGACCTGGGCCTGGCAGAACGCCCCGACGAGGACGTATTCGACGACATGCTGCTGCACGTGGACGGCTGGCTGTGCGAGATCAAGGACGTGCAGATCCGCGACGGCCTGCACGTCCTCGGACAGGCCCCCGACGCCGATACCGAAACCGACCTGGTCCTGGCGATGCTGCGGGCGCGCCAATTGTGGGGCGGAACGTCGGCGCTGCCCGGTCTGCGCGAAGCACTCGGACTTACCGAGGACGGCACCGCCGCACGCACCGAGGTCGATGAGTTCGAGACCATCGCCCGCGGCCTGGTCACCACCTGCGCGAAAGGGGACTGGTCGGCCGAATCGGTGGCCACCGCAGCCCAGGGCCACCCGCAGGCCGTCGCCGACATCCTCACCTTCGCCGCCACCGAGGTGGTGCCCAGGCTGCGGCAGACCTCCGTCGAGATCGACCGGGTGCTGCACGCCCTCGACGGCGGTTTCATCCCGGCCGGGCCCAGCGGCTCGCCGCTGCGCGGCCTGATCAACGTCCTGCCGACCGGCCGCAACTTCTACTCCGTCGACCCCAAGGCGGTGCCGTCACGGCTGGCATGGGAGACGGGCCGGGCGATGGCCGACTCGCTGCTCGAACGCTACCTGGCCGATCACGGTGAATATCCCCGCTCGGTCGGTCTGTCGGTGTGGGGGACCAGTGCCATGCGCACCTCCGGCGACGACATCGCCGAAGTCCTGGCCCTGCTCGGCGTAATGCCCGTGTGGGATGAGATGTCGAGGCGCGTATCGAGCCTGGAACTGATCGGCCTCGAAGAACTGGGCCGGCCGCGCATCGACGTCACCGTCCGTATCTCCGGCTTCTTCCGCGACGCCTTCCCGCACGTGGTCACCATGCTCGATGACGCCGTCGCCCTCGCCGCCGACGCCGACGAACCCGACGAGCAGAACTTCGTCGCCGCCCATGTGCGCGCGTCACTGGCCGAACACGGGGACCGGCGCAGGGCCTCGACGCGGGTGTTCGGGTCCAAACCCGGCACGTACGGTGCGGGTCTGCTGCAGCTCATCGACTCCCGCGAGTGGCGCAGCGACGAGGACCTGGCCCGCGTCTACACCGAGTGGGGCGGCTACGCCTACGGCCGCGACCTGGCCGGTGTGCCGGCGGTCGACGACATGCGCGCCGCGTACCGACGGATCGCGGTGGCCGCCAAGAACACCGACACCCGCGAACACGACATCGCCGACTCCGACGACTACTTCCAGTACCACGGTGGCATGGTCGCCACCGTCCGCGCCCTCACCGGTAAGGACCCCGAGGCCTACATCGGTGACTCCACCCGACCCGATGCAGTGCGCACCCGCACCCTGTCGGAGGAGACCAGCCGCGTGTTCCGCGCCCGCGTGGTCAACCCGCGCTGGATCTCGGCGATGCAGCGCCACGGCTACAAGGGCGCCTTCGAGATGGCCGCCACCGTCGACTACCTGTTCGGCTACGACGCCACCACCGATGTGGTCGCCGACTGGATGTACGAAAAGCTCACCGAGTCTTACGTGCTCGATGAGACCAATCAGGAGTTCATGCGCCAATCCAACCCGTGGGCGCTGCACGGAATCGCCGAACGTCTGCTGGAGGCGGCGCAGCGACAAATGTGGCACGAACCGCCCGCCGAGTTGCTCGCCGAACTGCGCCGCATCTACGTCGAGGCCGAAGGCGATATCGAAGGTCGCGACGCGGACGGCTGACACTCCGCGAACCGCGCACAGCGGGTTCACAGCAGTCCCGGGAGAAAATCCGGACACTCGTACGTTGAACATCTCGACGGGTGCATCCGGAACGACCGAACAGCACCCAACGGAGAGGTCAGGTGTCATTCTCATGCGCCTTGCGATAGTTCTCGGTTACGTGGCAGTGGAGATCGGCGCCTTCGCCCTGGCCATCCACCTGCTCGGATTCGGCTGGGCTGTGCTCGCCGGACTGGCGGTGTTCACCGTCGGCCTGATCGTGTTGCGTCGCCACACCCGGAAACTGGCCGCCGACCTGCGGCGCGCATCACGCAACGAGATCGACCCGGTGCCCGCGATGGCCGACACCGGACTGACCGCACTGGCCGCGACCCTGCTCCTGCTTCCCGGAGTCGTCTCGACGGTGGCCGGGATGGGCCTGCTGGCCCCACCGGTGCGCAAGCTGGCCCGGCCGACGGTCACCGCCTACGGCACCCGCCGCTTCAACGCGTCGATGGACCGCATCGGCCTGTACTCGGTGAGCCTGTTCACCGACGACCGCGTACGCCCCGGCGACGTCATCGACGGAGACATCCTCGACGGCGACGTCGTCTACACCGACCCGGTCGCCACCCCGGACCACTATCAAAGCAGCATGCGGAGTCTGCCACAGGCGAAATAGCCCGGGCCGGTAGACGTCAGGCACACTGGACGATCGTGGCTACTGATCTGTATGTGGGCGGTGCGGTGTACTCACCTGCCGCACCCGACGCGACGGCACTGGCCGTCACCGACGGCATCGTCGTGTGGGTGGGCAGCGACGACGTCGGGCATGCCCTACATCCGGGCGCGCGCATCGTCGACCTCGACGGTAGATTCGTGGCCCCGGCGTTCGTCGATTCGCACGTCCACCTCACCTCCACCGGCCTCGCGCTCGGCGGGCTGACCCTGTCGTCGGCGACGAGCCGCAGCGACTGCCTGGCACTGCTCGCTGCGGCCCACGCCGTGGCGGCGCCCGGCGCGCTGCTCTGGGGGACCGGCTGGGACGACTCGGCCTGGGACACCGCAGTCGCCGGCGAGGGACGATTCCCCACCACCGCCGAGATCGACGCGATCGTGGGCGAGCGTCCCGTCTACCTGTCCCGTATCGACGAGCATTCGGCCGTCGCGTCCACCGCCTTGCGTAGGCGCTTGCCCGGGCTGGCCGATGCGACCGGTTTTCATCCCGCCGAACCCCTGGTCGCCGACGCGCACCACCTGCTGCGCGGCGCGGCGCGGGCGCTGCTGAACGATGACCAGCGGCGACGAGCCCAAATCCGGGCCCTCGATCACGCGGCGTCCGTCGGGGTGGTGGCCGTACACGAGAACGGCGGCCCCGACATCAGCGGCAGAGCCGACTTCCTGGCGATCGCCGACCTCGACCATCCGATATCGGTCCGGCGCTACTGGGGGCAGGCCGCCGCCGACCCCGACGAGGCACACACACTGATGCGGGAGCTGCGTGCCGACGCCCTCGGTGGTGACCTGTTCGTCGACGGGTCGCTGGGGTCGCACACCGCCTGGCTGTCGCAGCCCTACGCCGACGCGCCGGAGCGGACCGGGATCACCTACCTCGACCACGACATCATCCGCCGACACATCGTCGCCTGCACGACCGCCGGGATCCAGGCCGGTTTCCACGTCATCGGCGACGCCGCCGCCGCTTCGGTGGCCGCCGCGTTCGGCGAGGTCGCCGACGAACTGGGCACCCCGGCACTGGCCCGGTGCGCCCACCGGCTCGAACACGCCGAGATGATCTCGGCCCGCGACACCGACATCCTCGCGCGCTGCGGCGTGATCGCCAGCATGCAGCCGCAGTTCGACGCCGCCTGGGGAGGGTCCGGCGAACTGTACGAACAGCGTCTCGGGGCTGATCGGGCGGCCGGACTCAACGACTTCGGCGCACTGGCCAAGGCCGGTGTCGCATTGTCGTTCTCCTCGGACGCCCCGGTCACCGGCATCGATCCATGGGCCACGATCAGGGCCGCGGTCCATCACCATCAGCCCCGCAACGCGATCTCAGCGCGCGCCGCGTTCGCCGCGACCACCCGCGGCGGCTGGCGCGCCGGCGGGATCAACGACGGACTCACCGGCACCCTCGTCCCCGGCGCACCCGCACACTTCGCCGTCTGGGAGGCCGACGAACTGGTGGTCGTCGGCTCCCACGCGGGGGTCCAGCGCTGGTCGACCGACCCGCGTGCCCGCGTGCCCGCACTCCCGGACGTCTCCCCGGCCGCCGACCTGCCGCGGTGCGTACAGACCTTCCGCGACGGCGTCTGCGTGTACTCGGCGGAGACGGCCGGGTGAGCGGGCCCGACGGCACCGGGCGACCCGGACCGCTGACACGCCTGCGGCAGTGGTCGCCGGCTGATCGCAGACTGTGGCTGATCCGCACCGCACTCGCGGTGGTCGCCGGCGCCGGCATGTACCTGGCGTTCCCACCCCGGTCGTCGTGGTACCTGTCGGTGCTCGCACTCGGTGCGCTGTTCGCGCTGCTGTCGGTGGGCAGACCCCGTGCCCGTACCGGCGCCTGGATCGGTTTCACGTTCGGCCTGGGCTTCTTCGTTCCGCTGCTGCCGTGGATCGGCGAGTACGTGGGGCCACTGCCGTGGCTGGCGCTGGCCACAGTCATGGCCGGCTACCTGGCACTGTTCGGAGTGATCGCGACGATCACGATGCGACTGCCGGTGCCACCGGTCTGGTTCACCCTGGCGTGGATCCTCGTCGAAGCGGTGCGATCGTCGTTCCCCTTCGGCGGGTTCCCATGGGGCCGGACCGCGTTCAGCCAGGTCGACGGACCGCTGCTGCCGCTGGCCTCGATCCTCGGCGCACCGGGCCTGTCCGGGGCGGTGGCTCTGTTCGGGGCCGCGGGGGCGTGGTTCGTCGTGATCATCGCGGCTTCCCTGCGTACCCGGGCACAGACTCGCGACCAGATCGTTCCGGAACCGGAAGCCGGCCGCCCGGACACGGTCACGTGGGCTGCGATCGCGGCGGTTCTGACCTTGGTGGGACCGGTGAGCGCGATCCTGGTCACCCCCGACACCATCGACCGCACGGTCTCGACGTCGACCGTCAATGTCGCGGCGATCCAGGGAAACGTACCCAGGCTCGGCCTCGACTTCAACGCCCAGCGCCGGGCCGTGCTCGACAACCACATCGCCGAAACGAAACGCCTGGCCGACGACGTCCAGGCCGGGCGGGCGATGGCCCCCGACCTGGTGCTGTGGCCCGAGAACGCCTCGGACATCTCACCACAGATCAATACCGACGCAGCACAGGCGATCGAAGACACCTCGGTCCTCATCGACGCGCCTATCCTGCTGGGCACCCTCCTGTACGACCACGGCGGACACCCCACCAACTCTGTGCTCGTCTGGGATCCGCACCGCGGCCCCACCGCCCGCTACGACAAGCACATCGTCCAGCCGTTTGGCGAATACCTCCCGTGGCGCAGCTTCTTCCGGCTCTTCTCCTCGTACGCGGACATGGCCGGAGACTTCCGTCCCGGAACCGGTCCCGGGGCCGTCGATGTCGACGCCCGTGGCCGAACCGTCCGCGTCGGAATCTCCACCTGCTGGGAGGTCGCGTTCGACCGCTCGGCACGCAAGGCGGTCCGCGACGGTGCCGAGTTCTTGTTCGTGCCCACCAACAACGCCACCTTCGGCCGCACCAACATGACCTATCAGCAACTGGCGATGTCCCAGGTGCGGGCGGTCGAACATGGCCGGTCGGTGGTGGTGGCGGCAACGAGCGGGGTCAGCGCGATCGTCGGCGCAGACGGCATGATCGAATCGAAGTCCGGGTTCTTCACCCCGGCAACTCTCACCTCGCACCTGGCGTTGCGCTCGGACACGACCATCGCGACCCGGCTCGGCGGTCTGCCGCAGACCGCCGCGGTAGTGATCGCGATCGCAGCATTTTTGTTTGCAATCACGCGGCGTACTAGATTCTCCCAAAGGTTTCCTATCCGGCGGATGGGCACCACCAGTGACCGCGAGGACAGTGCGGACACCACATCCGAGGAGATCGATGGAATCGCCAGATAGCGCCACCACCGGCAGCAGTCCCGGAGCAGACCGGCAGGCCGGGGTCGTTGCGGCTGACGGCACACGCGCACTGGTGGTCATCCCGACCTACAACGAACGCGACAACCTGCCCGGCATCCTCGCTCGTCTGCACGGGGCATTGCCCGGCATCCATGTGCTGGTCGTCGACGACTCCAGCCCGGATGGAACCGGTGAACTCGCCGACCAACTGTCCGCCGGCGACACCGACGGCCGCGTGCATGTGCTGCACCGCACGGTCAAGGACGGACTGGGCAAGGCCTATCTCGCCGGGTTCGCGTGGGGGCTGGCGCGCACCTACACAGTGATCATCGAGATGGACGCAGACGGCTCACACGCCCCCGAGCAGCTCGGCTCCCTGCTCGCGGCCGTCAACGACGGTGCCGATCTGGTCATCGGGTCGCGATATGTTCCAGGCGGACGCCTGGTGAACTGGCCCAAGCGCCGCGAATGGCTGTCCCGGGGCGCCAACACCTACGCCCGGCTGGCACTCGGCGCACACATCCACGACATCACCGCGGGTTTCCGTGCCTATCGTCGGGAGGTTCTGGACAAGATCAGCCTCGCCACCGTCGACTCCGCCGGATACTGCTTCCAGATCGACCTCGCCTGGCGAACGGTGCAGGCCGGTTTCGACGTCCGCGAGGTACCCATCACCTTCACCGAACGTGAGGTGGGCGAGTCGAAGATGGACGGCGGCGTGATGACCGAGGCATTCATGATGGTGGCCCGCTGGGGTGTGGCGAGCCGCCTGGCACAGTTGCGGCGACGCTGACGCCGACCGTCGTTCCCACGAAGAATGCCCGGTGACCTCTGCAGGCCACCGGACATTCTTCGTCGTGATGAAGTTCGTCGTGATGAATACGTGCGCGGGCGCGCTCAGCCCACGACACCGCGCCGACGCTGCTTGAGCAGCTCAAGACGCTCGTTGAGCAGCACCTGCAGGTCCTCTTCGGAACGGCGTTCGAGAAGCATGTCCCAGTGTGTGCGCGGCGGCTTGACCTTCTTCTCGTCGGGCTCGGCACCTTCGAGGATCGTGCCTTCCATGCCGTTCTTGCACGGCCACTTGGACGGAACCTCCGCGTCGTCGGCGAACGGGACGTCGAAGATCTCACCGTTGTCGGTGCGATACTGGACGATCCGCCGTGGCGCGAGGTCGTGGTCGCGATCGGTCTCGTAGCTCACCGCACCGAGGCGGCTACCGCGAAGTACTCGATCAGCCATAGGTTCTTGTTCCTCTCAAAACGCTTGGTCAACCGCCGGAGCAATCCGGCCACATGGACGTGGTCGGCGCACCGGACTCGGACAACTACCCGCCAATACTACGCGCACGAGGGGTACGCGCACGAAGGTCGACGTTGTCCGGGCTATCAACGTCGACTGTGGCGGGAAGGTTCCCGAAGAGCGTCAGCCGATGACCTCGACGGTATCGGGGTCGCCGAACACCACACCGCGGTCGGTGTTGATCAGGAACCGACGCAGCCGCGCGGCGCCACGCTCGTCATCGATGGTCGCTTCGACCGACCCGCCCGTGGGGATGAGCTCGCCGAAATCCTCGACGATCACCCCGGTGACGACCTCGCCGGTTTCGAGGGTGACCCGAACCCTGCTGTTGACGGTGGCACCCCCCTCCGCGGAGGAATCCGGAGAAATCTCGGTCTGACTCATTGGTGCTCCTTCGGGAGTGGTTCGGGCCTTGAGGTGCCAAGCGGCAGGATCGCCGACAAGTATAGTGAACACACTCTTTGTCACGTGTGGCCCGATCGGGTGACTGTCGTAGTGGTGCGTGTCACGGTGGTGCGTGTCACGGTAGGGGGTCCGGGGGCGGGTGAGTACGGTCATGGACGTGCAGGAATCCCAGCGACGCCGACCGTATTCGTGTGCATGGTGCGGCCGGTCGATGGTCGATTCCGAACTCGGGCGTCGACGCAAGTACTGCAAGAGATCGTGCAGGCAACGGGCCTACGAGCAACGCACCTTGGCCGAGGGGACGTCGATACCCGCGGACGCGATGATCCTGAGCGCGGCCGAGGTCGAGGCATTCGGCGACCGGATGTTCGAATTACGTTGTGCTGCAGAGGATCTGGCCACAGCAATCGCCGAGGACGTCAGCCGGGCTCAGCTCCGGGACATGGCGGGGGCGCTCCTCGACGTGGCACGTGATGCCGAGCGGCTGCGATAAGTGCCGACGGTTGACAGCACCCGACCACTACACTGTCTCGCGTGAGCGGGACTGATGACATACCGCCGTCCGGGGACGGCGGCGACCCACGTGAGCGTGGCGGCAACACCGAGTCCGGCGAACGGAAAAACGAGGGAACCGAGCGCAGGGGGCCGGCCGCTGCGGGGCGCCGGGCCGCCGAACTCCTGTCCCGAACAGACTCGTCCGACGCCGCCGTGCGTGCAGCCCGTGCCGCCCGCAGCCTCCTGCCGTCGGCTGTGGACACCGACTCAGATCGTTTCTCCGGGCGGGTGGGGCGCCTGATCGACAAGTCCCGCCCCGATCAGCCCAGTGCCGTGCGGGAGCTCGGCCTGGCGGCGGTGTCGGCCTGGCAGGGGCTGGTCACCAGACGCCCGCCCCGGGCGACCGAACCGAGACAGGCAACGATTCTGTTCACAGACCTCGTCGGTTTCTCGACGTGGGCGTTACGTGCCGGCGACGACCTGGTCCTGACTCTGCTCGCCGAGGTCAACTCCGCGACGGAGAAGGTGATCCGTGACCACAGCGGCAGGATCGTCAAGCATCTCGGCGACGGCACGATGGCCGTGTTCACCGACGCGGCCGCCGCCATCGAAGCGGGGTACGAGGTGGTCGGCGCGGTGAGCGCGTTGCAGGTGGAGGGCTACCGGCCGCAATTGCGAGCCGGGCTGCACACCGGTGAACCTCGGGTCGTGGACGACGACTACCTCGGGGTGGATGTCAATATCGCCGCCCGGGTGGCCGATGCCGCCGGAGCCGGCGAACTGCTGGTCACCCGCGACACCCTGACGGCCGCGGTCGGTGACGACGTCGACCCGTCGACGCGATATGCCTTGCGCCGCCGCAGATTCAAGGCGAAAGGCGTACCGCGCAGCGTGGAGGTCTTCGCGGCAGTGCCCCGCTACGGATCCTGACTGCCACCGACGGGGATCCCAGGGTGTCGGCCTTCGGTGAGGGAATCACTTGAGCGGGCCGGATTCTTGTGTACTGTGTCGGCAAAGGCTGATCGCCAGGGGGGCGATCGTTGCCGCCCCCTCCCGCTCACAAGGACGTGAACGCATGGACAACCCTACGCATCAGAAGATGCTGGCCTTCGAGACCGACTGGTACCCGCTCGGCGGCGGATCATCGGTGGCGATCCGCGAGCAGTTCGGCCTGTCCGACCGCGACTTCTTCGGCGAAGTCGATCGGCTCATCGAGGTGGCTCCTCCGGAGAAGCTGACCACGGCTGAGCTCGATCGGATGCGTAAGGTTGTGCGCAGGCGCCTGTGGATGGCGCGCTGACCTCACCGGCAGGCACGTAGGATCGGTCGGCCATCCAGCGAAAGGTCCGCCGTGGCGTTCTCGGACGACGAACTCGAGGAGTTCTATCGCGCCGTCGAGCAGCGCACGGCGTGGAGCAGGCCACGCCCGCTGCGCCGGGGCAAACCGCAGACGGTACAGTGCCCGACGCAGTACAAGGACTGCTACCGCACCCCGGTGGAGGCCACCGAGGCGATCGAACGATCACGCAGCACCAGGTACGGCGTGCCGTGGCTTCGTAGCTACCACTGCGAATGTGGCAGTTGGCATTTGACGAGCAGCCCGGACTACCGCGGCGATGGTGACCACACGGGTGACCACCCGCGTGAGCGTAGACGGCGGGGCCGGCGGCACTGACCGGCACAGGCGTTCGGTCAGGCGGTGATCGCGCGTTGCGGCCTGATCCGGTCCCGCATCCATTCGTAGATCGTGTCGTCGTTGAGCAGTGTGAAATGGTTCGATCGTCCGATATGCAGGCCGTCGTCGGCGAGATAGCCGACGTGGCGCCGCTTGTTGCGGCCACGACCGCTGTCGGCGAGGACCAGCCCGTCGCCCACGACCTTGCCGACGACGTGCCGGGTGCTTCGGGTGACCGTCGCGATCACGTACAGGTGCCGGGCGTGCGGCGAGAGCCAGACATCGGTCGCCATCGGCTGAGACCACCTGTCCGGGTCCGGATTCTGTTCCCAGTCGCGGGCGAGCACGGTGCCGTGGTGCAGATCCCGCACACCCGCACTGCGCCTGCGCAGCAGGTTGGCGAACGGCCGGGTCACCGGCGTCGTGTGCAGCGCCACGGCTGCCGCGTTGACGCCCCGCGCGAGGGGCGCACCCAGATGCGGAGAACCCAGGCACACGGTGTGGCGCAGCACGCGTAGCCACAGCGAATGGCCGTCGGATGCGTGGTGGCAGGCACTGCGCACCACCAGCCCGCCCATCGAATGACCGACCAGTGTCAGTGTGTGGACCGGCACCGGCCAGCACACCACCAGCGCGGAAAGCAGGTTGTCGAGTTCGCGCCCGTTGTCGCTGATATGCCTGCCGGAGTTGTACCGCACGTAAACGGGACAGGCCCCGATCTCCTCGTGCAGCCGCAGCCCATAGCCGGGCTTTTCTCCTGCGTTCCAGGCGATCTCGGTTTCCATGAGACCGTGCATGAACACCACGAGATGACCGGGAACCGCGGCGACGTCGGAGGGCGCACCGAACGCCGACCGCAACGCTTCGACTGTCGGTTCGACCGGCCGGCCCCCATGCCAGATCTGCATCGACGAGGCGAGCGGCGATCCGGATGCGGTGAGCTCGTCGCCGATCAACCCGTTGAGCACAGCGATCCCGAGTGCGCCGGGCACCGTATGCGACGGCGGCCGGCCCCAGCCACCGACCACCGAACCCGCGACGCCACCGGCGGTCTCGAGCGAGCCGGCGGTGGCCGCGTAGACGCCCTCGCTGATCGCATCGTGCACCGCGCGCGTGGGATCCGACCATGTCCGCAGCGGCGTCCGGCCCAGCGTGCCGAAGACACCCGCGGCAATCGAACGATGCACCTTCGACACTCCGCGGGCGGCCTTGCCCAGTTCGGTGAGACTCAGGTGGGCCAGGGCCCGTGCTTCTTCACGGCGTTGCGCGTCCGTCGCGGCCGGTGAACAGTCAACCATGCAATGAGTGTACATGCGTACACTCAAAACGCCAGGGCGGATTTCAGGCGAGTGTGGCGATATCCCGGATCTGCTGCACCGAACCGGCGGAGACCAGGAGTGTGGTCACGCCGGCCGCCTCCCACACCCGGATCTGTTCACGCACACTGTCCGCGTCACCGATCAAGGTCGACTCCGAGATCACCTCATCCGGAATCGCCGCTGCCGCTTCCTCTTTGCGGCCGCTGCGGAACAGGGCGGTCACCTCGTCGACGAGTTCGCCGTAGCCCATCCGCCGATACACCTCGGCATGGAAGTTGGTGTCCTCCGAGCCCATTCCGCCCATGTACAGCGCGGTCACCGGCTTGAGGCCGTTGAGGACGGCCGCGGGGTCGTCGGTCAGGTAGATCTGCGCTGTCGCGCACACCTCGAAATCCTCTCGGCTGCGGCGTGCACCGGGCCGGGCGAATCCCTCATCGAGCCACGCGTTGTACATGTCGGCCATGCGCGGGGTGAAGAACAGCGGCAGCCAGCCGTCGGCGATCTCGGCGGTCAGCGCGATGTTCTTGGGGCCTTCGGCGCCGAGGAAGATCGGGATGTCGCGGCGCAGCGGATGCACGATCGGCTTCAGCGTCTTGCCCAGCCCGGTGGACCCGGGTCCGGTGTAGGGCAGCGGGTAGTGCGGGCCGGATGAGGCGACGGGTGCCTCACGCGCCCAGACCTGACGCATGATGTCGATATATTCGCGGGTGCGGGCCAGCGGTTTGGCGAAGGGCTGCCCGTACCAGCCTTCGACCACCTGCGGCCCGGACACACCGAGCCCGACGATATGCCTGCCGCCGCTGAGGTGATCGAGCGTCAGCGCGGCCATCGCGCAGGCTGTGGGTGTACGCGCCGACAACTGCAGCACCGAGGTGCCCAGGCGGATGCGTTCGGTATCGGACCCCAGCCACGCGAGCGGCGTGTACGCGTCCGAACCCCATGCCTCCGCAGTGAACACGGAATCGAAACCGCATTCCTCGGCGGCGGCGACCAACTCCCGCTGCCCGACGGGCAGTTCTGCTCCCCAGTAGCCGATCTGCAAACCGAACTTCATTGCGCTCCTCACCCTATGGTCCAGACCACTCTAACGGTCCGGCGGGGACGCCTACGACGGGGTGTTGAGCTCGCGCACCCACGCGCCGACGGTGGGGTCACCGGCAAGGATGACCACGTCGGCGCGGTGCGCGCCCTGGGCCCGCCAGCGTTCGATCAGCGACATGAGCCGCACCGAATCAAGGCCGATGTCCAGGACATTCGTGTCGTCGGCGATCTCACCGGGGGCGATGTCGAGAACCTCGGCGAGGTCGCCGACGATCTGGTCGCGGGTCAGTACCGGGGTGGATTCGGTCGGTGTGCTGTCTGTCATCGTTGTCTTCGCTCCTTCGGGCAATGGCGCGCACTACTTAGGCTGCACTAAGGGTACCGAGCATGGGCGTGCCCTCACGGCCGGGTACGGGTAGGTTCACGTCCGTGAGCGAAACCGGTGGGTTGGTGGATGCGGCGCGCGAGTGGATACGTCACGACCCGGACCCGATCACCCGTGACGAACTCTCCGGCCTCTGCACTCGGGCCGGCACCGACGTGTCGGCGCTGGCCGAATTGTCCAGTCGGATGTCCGGGCCGCTGCGGTTCGGCACCGCCGGTCTGCGGGGCGCGGTCGGTGCCGGGCGGTCGAGGATGAACGTCGCCGTGGTCACGGCGGCCACCGCGGGTCTGGCCGCCTACCTTCACGATGTGGTCGGCCCCGATGCGCGCGTCGTGGTCGGCTGCGATGCCCGGCACGGTTCGGCGGCGTTCACCGACGCCACGTGCGGTGTGCTCGCCGGGGCCGGACTCCGGGTGCTGGCGCTGCCGCGGCGACTGCCCACCCCTGTGACGGCTTTCGCGGTACGCACCCTCGGTGCCGACGCCGGCATCATGATCACCGCCTCGCACAATCCGCCGGCCGACAACGGCTACAAGGTGTATCTCGGTGGCCGGGCGGTCGCCGAGGATCACGCCCGGGGAGTGCAGATCGTGGCCCCCGCCGACAGCCAGATCGCCGCCCGCATCGACGCCTGCGCGCCCGCCGACCAGATTCCGCTGGCATCGGTGGATCCCGCCGACGCCGTGGCAGGTGTGGCCGAGGACTACATCACCCGAGTCGCCGCCTACCGCACGCGGACCGATCCGTCCCAGGTCCGGGTTGTGTTGACCGCGATGCACGGCGTCGGCGGCGAGACCGCCACACGGGTGCTGAGCCGGGCCGGCGTCGACGACGTGCACGTGGTTGCCGAACAGTTCGCCCCGGACCCGGACTTTTCGACGGTTCCGTTTCCGAATCCGGAAGAACCTGGCGCGCTGGATCTTTCACTGGTGCTGGCGAAGTCGTCGGACGCCGACGTGGTGATCGCCCTCGACCCCGACGCCGACCGGTGCGCGGTGGCGATTCCGTCGCGCACCGGTAGTTGGCGTCAGCTGTCGGGAGACGAACTGGGCGCCGTGCTGGGGGAGCAGGCCGCGGCCGACGGTGCCCGCTCCGGCGACACCCTCGCGTGCTCCATCGTCTCGAGCAGGCTGCTCGCCCGGATCGCCGAACATCACGGACTGACTCACCGGAGCACCCTGACCGGGTTCAAATGGATCGCCCGCACCCCCGGCCTGCGGTTCGGGTACGAGGAGGCCATCGGCTACTGCACCGATCCGCAGGCCGTCCGGGACAAGGACGGTATCGGCGCGATGATGCGGGTGATCACCCTCATCGAATCGCTGCGCGAGGAAGGTAGGACCATCGAGGATCTGCTCGACGACCTGGCGCGCAGGCACGGGCTGCACGCCACCGCGCCGCTGAGTTTCCGGGTCGCCGACCCTGCGCGGATCGGTGCGGCGATGGCCCGGCTGGACTCCGATCGTCCCACGACGCTGGCCGGAGCTCCGGTGACCGAGTGGCGTGATCTGGCCGAACCGAACCCGGATCTGCCGCCGACCGAGGGCCTGCTGATCGGCACCGCCCAGGGCGACCGGGTGATCGTGCGGCCGTCGGGAACCGAACCCAAACTCAAGTGCTACCTGGAGGTGATCGAACCGTGTACCGGTCCCGACATTCCGCACGAGCGCGCACGGGACCGGCTGGCGAGGATCGCCGCCGAGATCACCGAGCACCTGGGCCTGACCGATCCGGCACCATCGAAGTAGCCACCCGCGTAAGGAGAACGATGACCCATCTGTCCACCCCGCACATCGACCCACAGGGCGTGCCGATCGCCGAGACCATCCTGCTGCCGGGTGATCCGTTGCGTGCCAAGTTCATCGCCGAGACCTACCTCGACGGCGCGCAGTGCTTCAACCGGGTACGCAACATGCTCGGCTACACCGGAACCTACCGGGGCCGGGAGATCTCGGTGATGGGCACCGGCATGGGCATCCCGTCGATCTCGCTGTACAGCCACGAACTCATCCACACCTTCGGCGTCCGGAACCTGATCCGCGTCGGCAGCTGCGGATCGATGCAGGAACACGTGGACCTGTACGACGTGGTGATCGCGCAGGGCGCCTCGACCGATTCGAATTACCTGAGCCAGTTCTCGATTCCCGGCACCTGGGCGCCGCTGTCGTCGTACCGGCTGCTCGAACAGGCCAAACGCCTTGCCGACGAACGCGGCGCGACAAGCCACGTCGGGAACGTCCTGTCCTCGGACATCTTCTACAACGCCGACGACCAGACGCTGGGCAAGTGGGCGCGGATGGGTGTGCTTGCGGTGGAGATGGAGTCGGCCGGGTTGTTCGCGAATGCGGCTGCCGCCGGTGTCGACGCACTGGGCATCTTCACCGTCAGCGACCACATTCCCAGCGGAAGGCGGACCACGCCGGCCGAACGGGAGACGGCGTTCACCACCATGATCGAGATCGCCCTCGAAATCGGCTGATCCCGCCGGCCAGGCGATCATGACAGGCCGGGAAGTCGGAGCTTGAAGGGCAGTGTGATGTCGGGCAATGGTCCCGGCAGGTTGAGGTCACCGTCGGTGAGATCGAGTACGGGTGCCAGGGGCGGTAGGTGGAATCTGGTCGTCGGGACGAGTACGTCCTCGACCGCCGCCGCGATCGGATAGTCGGATCCGCGTTCGGTGTATGCCGTGGGCTCCTCACCCCGGATCACCTTGACCATGTTCTTGAACGCATCGGATCCGGGATCGTTCCAATAGTCTCCGTGACCGCCGGCTCCGGCGACCGGTGTGCGGTTGCCGTTCTCGTCGGGGCCGTAGTATCCGGTGTCCAGGCGGGTGACCCCGGCGGTGGCGTCGGGATCACCGCCGTGCGGGTTCGACGGCAGTTGCTGCGAGTAATGGATCGGGTCGCCGGGTGCGGTCAGCGAGTAGCGTTCGACGTCCTTGTTGGGGTTGTGCCAGCCGGTGTCGAGGGCCCCGGTCCCGGCCGAGGACGCGTAGATCACCCGGTCGGCACGCAAACCGAGCTGTTCGGCGGTCCCGACGACCGACCCACCGTAGGAGTGGCCGATGTAGGTGGTCTTGGCTCCGGGCGCGACAGCGTCGATCTCCGCGTCGAGCGTTTTGCCGAACGCCACCAGCCTGGGGGCCATCTCCTTGGCGAATCGTGGGTCGGCCGCCGAATCCTTCAGCGATTTCAGTCCCTCCTTGCCGACGGTTTCATAGCCGAGCTTCTGCGGCAGGTCGCCGTCGAGGAAGACGATCACCGGGCCGCCGGTGGCTTTCGCGAGATTGCGCGCGGCCTTGACGTTGCTACCCATGCTTTCGAGTTTGGTGCCGGTGCCCGGGACGTAGACCGTGACGTTGCGCGTCTCGGGTGTCAGCTCACCGACCATCTCGATGAGGTGGCCGTTGCCCTTGTCCGAGGTATACAGAAACGTGCGTTCGCTGTCGGTGTCGTCGCCGACGGACTTGGGCGCGGTGCTGTCGGCCGCCGGGTTCTCGGCCTGTTCGAGCAGTTGGCGCAGCGCGTCGGCCCGCTTGTGGTTTCCTGCGCGTTCCAGGCGAACGATCTCGGTGCGGATGTTGATCTCACTGGCGGCGAACCGGGACGGGAAGTCGATGCCGTCGAGACCGGCGATCGTCTTCGGGTCGGCGGTGATGACGCGTTCGCGGTCGGACTCGCTCAACGACAGGAAGAACTCGCGTCGTTTGCCCACGTCCATGCCTTTGAGCAGGCTGATCGCGTCGGTCGGCGAGATCTGTCCGCCGCCGCGGATGGTGACGGTGTCATCGCCGGACGCGAGGTCGTGTACGGCCTTGTTCAGGGCCGCCAGGGTGGATCCGTACTGCTCGTCGGTCTCGTCCAGTGCATTGAGTCCGTGATCGATCGCCTGCGTGTGGCGCGCGGCGGTCTGCCGGTTGGATTCGTCGGGGTGGGTGACCACCCCGGTGTCGGACACCCGATATCCGGCGGCCTGGATGTCGGCGACATAACTCAGGATTCGTTCACGCCGACCGTGGAGGTCGGCGCCTGCGTCGGCGGTCTCGTCGGCAATCCGCAGGAGGATGTTGCGCAACTGGGTTCCCCTGTCGCGCAATGTGGTGAGAGCCTGGTCCGCGCCGGTACGGGAGCCTCCCCGCCAGGTCGCGCGGTCGAGTACCAGTGCGGCCATGGAGATGCTGTCGCCGATGGTCGTGGCGTCGGTGCTGATCGGGCCCGCCGAGTCGATGATCGATTGAGTGGCCCAGGACCGCAGTTCGGTCAACGTCGGCCGCATCAGCAAAGCCCCACGATCGGCAAGCACACCGATTCGTCGGTGGCCGACAAGGTGGCCACCCCGTTGCGGCAGATGGCCGCCGTCGATCGCAGTTGCGTGGCGAGCATGTCGGCCGCCGCCGCGGCGGAATCACCCGCGACGTGCAGCGCGGCGATCACCCTGCTCGAGGTCCCCGTGACCCGCCGGGGCGGGTCGAACGTCATGCCCCCGACCTCGTCAGCCGTGACCTCCCAGCAGCGCGCGATCGCCCTGACCTCGTCCGCGTCGACAACGAGGAGATCGTCAACGGCGTCCGTGACAGCGCCACCCAGCGAACCAGTCACCGCTCCGCCGAACCAATCCTGCCAACTGCTCATCGTGATTCCCTTCCCTTCGGTGCTGTCCGGTGATCAGACGCAGCCCGGAGCCAAAAGGTTCCCCGGATATCTGATAATTATCAGATTCATCTGTTCGGAGGATGGATCCCGCTGAGTCGGGCGCGCAGATTCCATTCCCGGAGAGCGGCCCCGCAGGCTCTCCCCGAAGCACTCGTCGGCGATGCGGAAAGCTGCGGGGCGCGAGCCGTCCAGAGTGGAGACCCCCGAGGGTGAGAAGAAGTTCGGCCAGAAGATCGGCGAGATTATCCGCCCCGACGGCATGAAGCCACGAGACGACCCGGCGACAAGCCGGACGTCGCGGCCAAGGCCAAGAGCGCCAAGGTCAAGCCGGTCACTACCCGCAAGGGGTCGGCGCACGTGGCCGATGTCGCCACCAAGGCGGTGGCCGTCAAGAGCCCCGAGCCCGCGAAGGCGAAAGCCGTGAAACCTAAGGTGCTGGCGTCGGTCGGGGGTGGTGGGTCGCACGAGAGCGGCGGGTCGGCCGACCATGTGCCGGAGTCTCGGGACGTGCGGGAGGGTGTGCCTGCGTCAGGGAGTGCTGGGCCACCGGGGGAGCCGCCCAAGCCGCCTACGGTCTCGGCTGCTGCGGATGAGCCTGATCCGTCCGACCTTCTCAGGACGATTGTGGGGCGTGCGGACACTTACGACGTCGACCCTTACGAAGGGTTCGCTCGCCCCGTTGTTGCAGGCGTAGACCCGGACGTAGTCGCCAACGTTGTTGAAGACCTCGGCATTCGCCTACGTGACCTCCGGTATACGGCTGGGTATGATCCGCGTCATCGTCGGCAGATCATCGAGCAGTGCATCGACGCTGCCGCTCCAGATTCCTTAACCGCCCAGCAGCGCGCCAACCTTGTCGCCGGTATCGAGAAGCTGGACGACCTCGCAACCCCGTCCGTTCCCGCGTGGCCTGGCCCCCGATCACTCGCGTGAGCGCCGAGCAGATGGAACGTGCGGCCAAGGCTTGGGCGTCGAAGGCGATTTACGACAACGGTGGATGAAGTCAGGGAGTCTGCTCGTCGCGTGCAGCGTGAGGGTTTGACGCCCGACGACATGGACGATCCTGACCTTGCTGTTGCCGGGCCGCTCATGTCCGCGATTGCTAACCAGCCCGCTACGGGCATCCAACTGTTCCGGGGAGCTAGAGCCACCCCCGCGGCTGTCGCCGCAATGCAGCGCGGTTCAGTCGTCACGCTCCCGCTGTCATCCTTTGCCAGCTCGTCGCGCATCGGGATCGACTTCGCGCACGATCCGACCCAGGGTGGACTCAATCCTGGAGCGAAGCAGCGCATCCCTGACGACGCGACGATCCCGGTTCTGTATATCCTTGGGCGAGGAGCGCGAGCGGGTAACATTGCGCATGACGTCGGTGAGTTCGTGACGACGGGCGACTTCCGAATCGCGGCGCAGGTCGCCGTTTGGGGCGATGGCACCCACGTCGTGTTTCTGCGACAGATTACTCCAATCGAAGGGACAACATGAGTGGTGAGCCAGCGTCTGGGCCCCCTTACCGAATGGGCCCACCGCCACCATCGGAGGTCACGTTCGTTGAGGGAGTGACGATGATGCCAACTCCCGAAGATGAGGCGGAAGCTGCTGAGGTTTTCGCACGACTCAGGGCGGAGTGGATGACGCAGAATGGCCGCCTCGAACCTTGACGACGATGCGAAGACCCGCCGCCTGAAACTCTGGTGGGCCGGAGAGGGTCGGGCCCGGTGGGCGACCAGCCCGCACCCGTGGACAGCGCTGAACGAACAGCTCCGCGCCCACGGGGTACCGAAGCACATGGTCGACGGCCTGACGACGAATATCTTCAAGCTCGCCGGGCAGCCAATGCCCGGCACGGGAATCCGCCCCGAACACAAGGACGCCCTGCGCAAGGTATCCAAGCGCAGGGCGTCCTGAGGGGCTACAGCTCCAGCCAGCTTTCGATTGCCGCCATGATGTCCTCGAGCACGATGGTCAAGGTCAACCCCTCGTCCCCACGGGCACGGGAGTATTCGAGGGCGAGCTGGTACGCGGCGTACTCTCTAAGGAGTAGTGCTGCTTTCTCTTTGGCGGGCGTGATCGGGTTCTCGACGGTGTCGGATTCGGCGATCGCCTCGGGTAGCCGCGTCACCTGGTACCCAGCGTCGGTGAGCGCGTATAGGACATGCTCAGCATGGGCGGCAAGCGCGTCGATGGTGTCGGGGCGAGGGTCGTCCGGGTCGTCGGGTCCCTGACATCGCGGTCGTTCCCGGCGCCGCGTACTACGCTCGACCCCATGCCCGCTCGTCAGCCAGCCCGACCGCAGCAGATTCATCCCGCCGACACCCACGACACCATCCGGGTGCTCGGCGCTCGCGAGAACAACCTCAAGAACGTCGATGTCGACCTGCCCAAACGGCGACTGACGGTGTTCACCGGGGTGTCTGGGTCCGGAAAGAGCTCACTGGTGTTCGGGACGATCGCCGCCGAATCGCAGCGGATGATCAACGAGACCTACAGCGCGTTCGTGCAGGGGTTCATGCCGAATGTCGGCCGCCCCGACGTCGATGTCCTCGAAGGGCTCACCACCGCGATCATCGTCGACCAGGAGCGCCTCGGCGCCAACCCGCGATCTACCCTCGGTACCGTCACCGATGTCAACGCGATGCTGCGAATCCTGTTCAGCCGCTTGGGAACTCCACACATCGGGTCGTCGCAGGCCTTCTCGTTCAACATAGCGTCGATATCCGGGGCCGGCGCGGTCAGCTACTCCAAAGGCGGTCGTGAGGTCAAAGAACGACGGGACTTCGCCGTCGTGGGCGGCATGTGCCCGCGCTGCGAAGGCATGGGCAAAGTATCCGACTTCAACCTGAGCGCCCTGTACGACGAGAACAAATCCATCAGCGAGGGCGCCATCACCATTCCCGGCTACACCGTCGACGGCTGGTACGGGCGCATCTTCGGGGCGTCGGGATTTTTCAGCGCCGACAAACCGATCAAGCGCTTCACCAAGAAGGAACTCGACGCCCTCCTGTACAAGGAGGCGACCCGCATCAAGGTCGACGGCATCAACGTCACCTACGAGGGCCTGATCCCACGCATTCAGAAGTCGATGCTGTCCAAGGATCGCGAGGCGATGCAGCCACACATCCGGGCATTCGTCGACCGCGCCATCACGTTCCAAACCTGTCCGGACTGCGACGGCACCCGCCTCAACGAGGGCGCCCGATCCTCCAAGATCAACGGCATCAACATCGCCGACGCCTGCCGCATGCAGATCAGCGACCTGGCCCAATGGATCGGTGCCATGGCCGACGAGTCGGTCGCACCGCTGCTAGCGTCGCTCTCGTCATCGCTGAACTCGTTCGTCGACATCGGCCTGGGCTACCTGTCGCTGGAGCGGCCGTCGGGAACGCTGTCCGGGGGTGAGGCGCAACGCACCAAGCTGATCCGGCACCTCGGTTCGTCGCTGACCGATGTCACCTACGTCTTCGACGAGCCGACGATCGGACTGCACCCGCACGACATCGCCCGCATGAACGCGCTACTGCTGGCGTTGCGCGACAAGGGCAACACGGTGCTGGTCGTCGAACACAAACCGGAGGCGATCGCGATAGCCGACCACGTCGTCGATCTCGGGCCACGCGCCGGTTCCGAGGGCGGGCAGATCGTGTTCACCGGCGACGTCGACGGCCTGCGCGCCAGCGGCACCCTCACCGGGCAGCATCTCGACGACAGAGCCACCCTGAAATCCGAAACACGTACTGCCACAGGTGCCATCGAGGTCCGTGGGGCCACCATGCACAATCTGCGCGACGTGGACGTCGATATTCCGCTCGGTGTGCTGACCGTCCTCACCGGCGTCGCGGGATCGGGCAAGAGTTCTTTGATCACCGGGTCGGTGGCTGGGCGCGAGGGCGTGGTGTGGGTCGATCAGACCGCGATCAAGGGCTCGCGGCGCAGCAACCCGGCCACCTACACCGGTCTGCTCGAACCGATCCGCAAGGCCTTCGCCAAGGTCAATGGCGTCAAACCCGCACTGTTCAGCGCCAATTCCGAAGGGGCGTGCCCCACGTGCAACGGTGCCGGTGTCATCTACACCGACCTGGCGATGATGGCCGGGGTGGCCAGCACCTGCGAGGAATGCGAGGGTAAGCGATTCAGCGCAGCGGTCCTCGACTACACCCTGGCCGGTAAGAACATCAGCGAGGTCCTGGAAATGCCGGTGGCCCGCGCCGAGGAGTTCTTCGGTGCGGGTGAGTCACGAATCCTGGCCGCGCACAAGATCTTACAGAGACTTGTCGACGTCGGCCTCGGTTACATCACCCTCGGTCAGCCGCTCACCACACTCTCGGGCGGCGAGCGTCAGCGCCTCAAACTGGCCTCGCAGATGGCCGACAAGGGGCAGGTGTACATCCTGGACGAGCCGACCACCGGCCTACACCTGGCCGACGTCGAGCAGCTGCTCGGGCTGCTGGATCGGCTGGTCGATTCGGGGAGGTCGGTGATCGTCATCGAACACCATCAGGCGGTGATGGCGCACGCCGACTGGATCATCGATCTGGGTCCGGGTGCCGGTCACGACGGCGGGCAGGTGGTGTTCGAGGGCACTCCGGCCGATCTGGTGGCCGCCCGTTCGACACTGACCGGCATCCATCTGGCCGACTACGTCGGGGCGTAGCCGGTGGGGATCTCGACGCAGCGGACCCGCGACCTGGCGGCGTTGCGACGGGTGCGTGACCGTATCGACCGGGACTACGCGCAGCCCCTCGATGTGGCCGCGCTTGCGGCCGGGGTGCACATGTCGGCCGGCCACCTGAGCCGTGAATTCCGCAAAGCCTATGGGGAGGCGCCGTACTCGTATCTCATGACGCGGCGTATCGAGCGGGCGATGACATTGCTGCGGCGGGGCGACATGTCGGTCACCGACGTGTGTTTCGCCGTCGGATGTTCATCGCTGGGCACTTTCAGCACCAGGTTCACCGAACTCGTCGGGGTCTCACCGAGCACCTACCGGCGCGAGCATGCCGACGCGACTGAGGGCATGGTGCCGTGCGTGGCCAAGACGGTCACCCGACCGGTCAGGAATCGAGAAGCGGGCTCGCGGCCACGCACGTAGCGTCGAGCCCATGACAGTCACCATTCATTCCAGTTTCCTGCCACACACCGACGCCGACGCCGCGCTCGGCTTCTACCGGGACCTGCTCGGCTTCGAGTTGCGTCTGGACGTGGGCTACGACGGCAAACGCTGGCTGACCGTCGGCCCGCCCGACCAGCCCGACACCGCGCTCGTCCTGACGCCACTCGGGGTCAATCCCGGCGTTACCGAAGCCGAGAGCGCGATGATCGAGGAGATGGTGGCCAAGGGCACCTACGCGAGTGTGCTGCTGGCCTCGGACGATCTCGACGCCACCTTCGACACGTTGGCCGCCGGTGACGTCGAGATCATTCAGGAACCGATGGATCAGCCGTACGGCCTGCGCGACTGCGCGGTCCGTGACCCGTCGGGGAACATGGTCCGGATCCAGCAGAAGCCGTCCTGATCGACCTACCGGTTCGGTGCTACTGGGCGGCGAGGATCTTGATGGCGAACACGATGGTGTCACCCTTCTCGATCCCCGCGCCCGGCTGACCTTCGGGGTAGCCGTCGGCGGGAATGATCGCCACGCCCACCGTGGACCCGACCTTCTGACCGACCAGGGCCTTGCCGAAGCCTGCGACGACCCCGGCGACACCGAACGAGGTCGGCTCGCCGCGCTCGTAGGCGCTGTCGAAGACCTTGCCGTCACGGCCGTTGACGCCGGTGTAGCAGACTGTCACCGTCGCGGTGTCGGACACCTCGGGACCGGTGCCCGCGGTCAGCGTTTGCACCGTTGTCTTGGCGACGGTGAACGGTTTGGTGACCTTGATCAGCGGCCCGGCGCTGTCGGTCGATCCGGCCATCTCCAATTTTCCGGTCTCGCCGTCGATCGACCACTGGGGTTTGGTATCGGCAGCGGGAGCGTCGGTGGGACAGGACAGACTGCTGGTGTCGGGGGCGTCGGCGGCTGCCGACGACGTGGTGGTGTCGTCGGAGTCCGACGATCCGCAGCCGGCCAGCAATCCGGCGAGGGCGACACAGACAACGATCCCATGCTTGAGTTTCACCGGGTACACGCTACCTAAGCGTGCCTTCGGCCACACGGTGGGGACCAGCGCAAACGGCCCGCATCCACGTTCGGTATGCGGGCCGTCTCGACTGGCGGCGTGTTGCGACTATTGCGCGGGCTTGCTGAATTTCTGCTTGATCTCGTAGACCTTGATCGCGACCTTGGTGAGGATCTTCTGGACGAGGGTCGGTTCTTGCTGCTGATCGGCCATCGAGGTCGCCTTCTGTGAGATGAATCGGCAGCGACCGGCAGGCGCCACCGTGGAGCTAACCGAAGACATTACAGTATGAGCGATCAGTGTGGAACCGAACAATTCAGCCCTGTTCGGCGAGCGCCTTCTCGACGTCGAGCTCGATAACCTGGTTCACCAGATTCTCCAGGGCGTCCGGCGGCAGGGCGCCAGCCTGGTTGAACACCAGGTACCCCTGCTTGAACACCATCAGCGTCGGGATGGACCTGATGCCCGCACCGGCCGCGAGCTGCTCCTCGGCCTCGGTATCGACCTTCGCGAACACCAGGTCCGGGTACTTCTCCGAGACCCGTTCGAAGATCGGCCCGAACTGGCGGCACGGTCCGCACCACGAGGCCCAGAAGTCGACCAGCACGATGTCGTTGTCGGCGACCGTGGAATCGAATTCCGCGGTCTTGAGATCAATGGTTGCCATGCCTGCACTCAACACCACCGGCGCGTGTTCTGTTCCGGATCCGGCTTTTCGTGTGCTCGCGCCGGGCCGGGCCGACGGGGATGCGCTAGATCGCGCCCTTGTCCGCGTCACCCGCGGGTGAGGCGGTGAACGTCTTGACGTCGAGAGGTCCGGCGAGCAGGCCACCGATGGCGGCGCCGAGTTCAGCGAGGGCCGGCGCCGCGCCGTGTACCGCGAGTGCCTCCATCGACTCCCAGCGTTCGATCATCACGAACGAGGTGTCGTCACCGGTCGATTCATGCAGGGCGTACTTCTCACAACCGGGTTCGGCATGCACTTTGGGGATCGCGGCGAGGATGGCGTCGCGGACGGCGTCCTCCTCACCCGGCTTGGGGGTGATGGTTGCGACTACGACGATCGACATGGAAGGACTCCCTACTACGGCACCTGATTACGTTCAGCCCAAACCTACGCTGTGGCGGCCGTCGGCGAGTGCGATCGGAACGATGCGCGCAGACGACCGACCTTGATCGCCGAACGTTGAGGTCAATGCGTGGCGCGGGCCTTCGGGTCGGACCGGACGTGACGACGGGAGAGCCGATCGAGCACACGGAACACTCGTTTGGACGCCTCGGCCCATGGCATCAGGATGGGGAAGACGTGGAACATGCCGTACTCCTCCATCGCCCAGACGGCGATTCCGTTGTCGCGCAAACGCTGTACGAATTCCCGGATACCGTCGCGCAGCATCTCGTCGGCACCCCAGCATACGAAGGTGCGCGGAAACCAGTCGGGGTGAGGGTCGGCGTGCATGATGGAGACCCGCTTGTCGTTGGGCTGCAGGCCGTGTAAGTACGGGGTCACCGGGATGCTCCACGGCAGAATGTCTTTCGAGGCGTTGTCGACGACCGACGGATGGTCGAAGTCGAGATCGACCTCGGGGGAGAACAACACCAGAGCCGCCGGCGCGGGTACCCCTTTGTCGTGCAGGTAGATCATCAACGACGCCGCCAGCCCACCGCCGCCCGAATCACCGGCCACCACAATATGATTCGGCGCCACACCGCGGCTGATGAGATCCTCATACACGGCAGCGGCATCGAGCACACCAGCCGGGAACGGGAACTCCGGAGCCATCCGGTAGTCGGCGATGAAGATCTCGGCGCCGGTCACCCGCACCAGCGACGCCGCGAACGCCGAATACATCATCGGGGAGGTGCCGATGTAACCACCGCCGTGCAGGTAGAGGCCGGTTGCGCCGATCGGTTCCTTACGGTCACAGTCCTCGACGTAGGCGTCGGTGCTGGCTTTGGCACGACACCACAGCCCGGGCACACCGCCCACAACATCCTCGGTGATCTCGACGTCGTTGGCCAGCCCCACGAACGGCGGCATGACGATCTGACAGATGTCGTCGAGCACTTTCTCCATCGACCTGAACTCCTCGATCGGCAGGCCCATCGAATACCCCATCAGGGAGCGGACCACCTGCCGAGTGACAGCCCGGCCGATGTTGTCCAGGAGTCCCGAGGGGCCCTGCCAGGGCCGGCGCAGCGGGACCTGCGCGAGTCCAGTGAGCAGATTCCCCGCAAGCCCGACCACCGACAACGCGGTGATAGGGGCCGACGCCGTGAGTACTTCCGGTCGATCTGCCATAGCCATGCCGCCCACCCTAAACCCGCCGGCGGCCGGTTCCCGCCGAGTGTGACCAGCGGTACCGTCGGCACCCGATCAACCCCGGGGCGCGACCACCCCGTGATCGAAGGCGAAGACCACCGCGGCGGCCCGATCCCGCACACCGAGCGCCCGGAAGACAGCACCCACATGACTCTTGACGGTCACCACCGAGATCACCAGCTCTGCGGCGATCTCGTCGTTGGTCAGGCCGCGGCCGATCAGTTCCAGCACGGTCCGTTCGCGGGCGGTCAGCCGGCCCAGAGCCGCGGCGTCGGCCTTCGACGGCGAACCCGCGTTCCGGTAGGTGTCAAGCACGGACGCGGTGATCGCCGGATCGAGCACCGACTCACCGACCGCGACGAGCCGGACGGCCCGGATCAGTTCCTCCGCTGAGGATTCCTTGAGCACGAATCCCGCAGCCCCCGCCCGCAATGCTTCGGACAGCAACTCCTCGTCGCGGAAGGTGGTGAGCACCAACACCGGCGGCGCGCGGTGACGATCGGTCGCCAGGGCTCGCAGGCGTCGCGTGGCCTCCATTCCGCTGACCCGCTTCATCCGCAGATCCATCACGACGACGTCGGGGGAGTGCGCTGCGACGGCGGCCGGCACCTCGTCGCCGTCGGCGCATTCGGCCACCACGTCGAACCCGTCCTTACGGCGCAGGATTCGCCGCAGACCCGAACGCACCAGTTCCTGATCGTCGACGAGCAGTACCCGGATCTCCTCGCTCACGTGCCCACCCCCGCGGTATCGTCGGTTGTCCTGTTCGTGCTGTCATCGGTGTCGGCGGCGAAGACGGCTTCGACACACCAGCGACCATCGTTGACGCCGGCGCGCAGGGTTCCGCCGAGATTTCCCACCCGCGATGTCATCCCGGCCAGACCATAACCCCCGGAGACACCCGTTGGTTTGCCTTCCTTGACCGGGTTCGACACGTGCACAATGAATTTCGAATCGCGTCCGGGACCGAGGGCGATACTCACCGGCGCACCGTCGGCATGTTTGGACGCGTTCGACAGCGATTCCTGCACCACCCGGTACACCGCCAGTTCGGTGGCGCTGCTGAGCGCGACGGCGGGCGGTTGTACCCACGCGGTGACCGACGACCCGGCCCGGCGGAAACCATCGACGAGCGCGGTGATGTCGGCAAGGCCCGGCTGCGCCTGTTCGGGCGTCGACTCGTTGCGGAGCAGTTCGATGGTGCGCCGGACATCACTCATCGCCGACCGCCCCTGACGCTCCGCATCGCGCAGCGCATCGAGGGCTTCGGCGATGTCACCGTCGGTCTCAGGGTGCTGACCGGATTCGATGGCCCGGCGGGCCGCTGTCACATTCAGCAGCACGATGCTCAGCGAATGCGCCACCACGTCGTGGACCTCGGCGGCGATCCCGGCACGATCGAGCGCGTACTGCTTGGCGCGTTCGCGGCGTTCGGCATGCATCAGCTGCAGTTGCTTTTGCAGTAGAGATCCTGTGGCCCAGCCCAGTCCGATCATGCCGCCGATGATCCACCCCAGGTCCGTGGCACCGACCGCGGTGCCCGCGACCACCGCGGTCAGGAACATCAGCAAATGGACGGTCGCGAGCCTGATCGGGGTGACCGTGGCGCACATCGCCGCGCCCAGAACCAGCAGCAGCGGCGCCACATCACCGTGCGCGGCACCGGCATCGAGTGGTACGCACCAGAACAGGACCACCGCGGCGATGATCATCACCGGCATCATCGAGATGATCGGCGCCCTGGATATGTCGAGCGAGCAGATCGCCAGTTCTCCGGCGGTCAGCCACAACGCGATCACCCACACCACGCCGAGCACTATCCAGTCGGCACCGGACACACCGGACACGTACCGCTGAATCGTCGCGGATGCACAGAACGCCAGCAACGCGGCATCGGCGATGAGCACGTAGCTGGGCGGATAGTCATAGCCCAGCCTGTCGAACAGGACCTCACATCGCCCGAGCAGCCAGCGCATCGGTCGAGTCTAACCCCGGCACCGGCCCCGATTCCTCCACCCTCAGGTGGAATACCCGTCCGCCCACGGCAGGGGAACCGATTCCGCCTGAGGGTGGCTGAACTGCGCAAACATCCCTCATAGCGTGGAGATCGGACGGAAAACGCAACCCCGCGATTCCTGACCGAGGGAGAAGGAGAATCCGATGTGGTGGGTACTGATCAGTATTGCCGCGGTCCTCGTCATCGCCTGGCTCACGTACGACGGCGGAAGCCTGGACTATCGGCAGCGCGAGGCCGACGCCGCGGCGGCGGACATCGGCCGCCGCCGCCGCCATGAAGCGGCGCACTCCAAGGCGGTGGTCGGTGACCCCCGTCCCGAGCGGACGAAGATCCGGGTTGCACAGCCTCATCTTCCGGTCATTCGCCCCGCCGCCATCTACCGTTGACACCATCACGACGCGTAAGGAGTTCTGACAATGAATCTTCTGACGGCACCTTCGATCGCCGTGCCCGGCGCCACCCGGCCGTGGCATCTGGCAGAGCCGGACGACGAGTCCGGGATCGGTGGTGGGGACGATCGCGCCTATCCGCTGCACACTGACGCGCCGTCGAATGTGCGGTCGGTGCTTTCCCGGCCGTCGATGTCACCGAGTACGGTCATCCGGTCCATTCGGATTGTCCGCAGGCCGTCGGAGATGTTCTTCGCCGACGTAGCCCGCCGGCAAGGTGTCGTGCGCTATCAGGTGGCCGGCGGTCCCGGGCGGGTGGCGCTGCTGACCCATCCGGCGCACATCAAGGCACTGATGACGGCCGACCCGGCACTGGCACCGTCGGCGACCAGGATGTCACCTTTGGCGCCCATCGTCGGCTCCCAGTCGGTCCTGACCTCGATCGGGCAGCGGCATCGCCGGCAGCGGTCGATGTTGCTGCCACGGTTTCACGGTAAAGCCGTTGCCGCATATCGCGACGGCATCGACACGGCCACGGCCACCCACATCGACGCATGGCCGACAGGCGAGTTGGTGCCGGTCGCAGACATCGCCCAGCAGATCACCCTCGACGTGATCATGTCCGCCGTGTTCGGACTACCGGGCGGTGTTCCGGCAACGGATGCCGAACGGGCACTGCGTGATTCGACTTTGCGAATGTTGCGATGGTCGGCCACGCCCGTCGCCACCGTCGCGCAATTGCTCAACTCACGTTCGTCGGCACCCGTCGGGTTGACCAAGATGGTCCTGCGTCCGCTTGATCGGGCGCTCTACCAGGTTCTCGCGGAGCGGCGAGGCGAGAACGACAGCGGCCGTAACGATATCACCCAGCTCCTGCTCGATACCCGGGATGAGGACGGAGAACCCCTGCCGGACAGCGAGATCCGCGACGAACTGGTCACGCTGCTGCTGGCCGGCCACGAAACGACGACCAACGCCGTCGCGTGGACCTTCGAACGCCTCACCCGGTATCCGGACGTGTATGCCGACGCCCGCGAGGCCGTACAGGCGGGCAACGACAACTACCTCGACGCCCTGCTCAACGAGTCGATGCGGACCCGGCCCGTGGTACCGGTCGTCGCCCGGACGCTGATGGTGCCGTGGCAGTTCGGTGACCAACAGCTCGAGTCGGGGGTAACGGCGCTGGTCAGTGTCCTGTTACTGCATCATCGTGACGATCTCTACCCGCGGCCGTTCGCGTTCGATCCCAGCCGGTTCTTCGACGTCCGACCCACCGCGCACACGCTGATGCCGTTCGGTGGCGGTATCCGCCGCTGCCTTGGCGCGCCGCTGGCGATGGCCGAGATGCGCACCGTGGTCACCGAGATCCTGCGCAGGGTGGACCTGGAGACCACCGACAGGCCGGCCGAACGCCCACAGCACCGCAACGTCACCATGATCCCCGCCGACGGAGGGCTGGTGCGGGCACGCTCGGTCAGCTGAACCCGCCGTGGGACTGGTGGTAACGGACCGACGTCGGCAACTGTTAGCCTTACCGTAAATGCCGATCGTGTGCCGAGAGGACCCCCATGACTGACGCGCCGCCCCCCATTCTGCCGCTGGTGACACCAGAGACCGAGTTCTTCTGGACGTCGGGCAAGGATGGGGTGTTGCGCGTTCTCCAATGCGATTCGTGTGCGGGTCTCATCCATCCGCCCAAACCGATCTGCCCGCGCTGCCGGTCCTGGGATCAGCACGTGCAAGAGCTCTCGGGCAACGGAATCGTGTTCGGCTACACCGTCAATGAGCGGTTCGCGCTACCCGGTATCACCCCGCCCTATGTGATCGCCGAGGTGGCTCTCGATGAGGACCCGCGCGTGCGGCTGACTACCCGCATCACCGGCTGCGAACCCGGCGACGTACAACTCGGCCTGCCCGTTGAGGTGGTCTTCGATCAGCAGGGCGACACCGCCGGCGATGTGTGGTTCCCGCTGTTCCGGCCACGCACCGACGACACGGCCATCCGCGAGATCCCCGACGACGAGATCGCGCCGCAGGACTATCCGAAACGCGTCCGGGCGCGTGCGACGAGCACCAAGTTCGAGGACAAGGCCATCATCAGCGGCGTCGGCGCCTCCAGTATCGGCCGTCGTCTCGGTCGGCAACCGCTTGCTCTGGCCATCGAGGCGTGCGAACGGGCCGTCGCCGACGCCGGACTGACCTTCGACGACATCGACGGGCTGTCCACCTATCCGGGCGGCAACGCCGAAGGCGGCTACAGCGAAGGCGGTGTGACCGCGCTCGAAGCGGCACTGCGAATCAACCCGACCTGGTACAACGGCGGCGGCGAGACATTCGGGCCCGGCGGTTCTGTGGTCGCTGCGATGATGGCCGTCGCGACGGGCCTGGCGCGGCATGTGCTGTGTTTCCGCACCGTCTGGCAGTCCACCTCCGACGACTGGATCAAACAGGGCCGGGCGCCACGACCGGCGATGGGACGGGCATCGGGACTGATGGGCTGGTCGATGCCGTTCGGCGCGACGTCGGCGGCACACACCCTCGGCCAGACCGCGCACCGGCATTTCCACAAGTACGGCACCACCAAGGAAACCCTCGGCTGGATCGCCCTCAATCAGCGCGCCAACGCCGCCCTCAATCCCGAGGCGATCTACCGCGATCCACTCACCATGGACGACTATCTCACCGCCCGCACCATCACCACCCCGTTCGGACTCCTCGACTGCGACGTACCGTGCGACGCGTCGATCGCCGTCATCGTCTCGGCCGCCGACACCGCGCCCGACCTTGCCTCCAAGCCGATCCGGGTGGAGGCCGTCGGCACCCAGATCATGGAACCGTTACCGTGGGATCAGTCCACATCCACCCACGAGCCACAGGTCCTGGGCCCGGCCTCGCCCCTGTGGACCCGCACCGCCCTCACCCCCGCCGACGTCGACATCGCGCAACTGTACGACGGCTTCAGTTTCAACTGTCTGTCATGGATCGAGGCACTCGGCTTCTGCGGCATTGGTGAGGCGAAGGACTTCCTCGACGGCGGCCACAACATCGCCCGCGACGGGATTCTGCCCCTCAACACGCACGGCGGACAGCTCTCCCACGGCCGCACCCACGGCATGGGCCTTCTGCGTGAGGCGATCGTCCAACTCCGCGGTGACGCGGGCGAGCGGCAGGTCGCCGGCGCCAAGGTGGGCGTGGTCTCCAGCGGCGGCCTCACCCCCAGCGGCGTGATGCTCCTACGCACCGACTGATCCACCAACTGCAACCGAATGCCCCCTCAACCGCGAGGCCGAAGCGACAGAGAAGCCAGGTACCCCTCTTGATCCCCGAGGCCGAAGCGACGCAGGAACCGG
>NZ_CALLZT010000104.1:0-16046 GCF_937858515.1 uncultured Gordonia sp.
AGCGTAAACACACGCGTGATCGTCACCACTCCCGATCTACGGCTGTAGTACTAGGCTCTGTGCGGCAGAAGGCGATGCTGTTGGTTGGGGGTCACTCGTCGACCAGCTTGTAGATATTGGTACCATGTCCATTATAGATAGAATTGAATGTGTAGGGCCCGATTGGGCTCTGGCAGTCGTCGGGGTCGGACGTATAGTCGATCTGAGCACCTGTACGAGTGTTTATGATGATAAGCTGTTCGTTGCCCACGATGGCGGTTTGCTCGTTTCCTACGTAGCAGACTTTGAAGGAGCCCTCAATGCGCCAGAGTTCGGTTCCGGAGTCGAGTGATAGTGCTCGCACGAAATCGGACTTGCCTGAGATCAGGATTTTCTCATTGTCATCGATAGGTCCGCCGGATCTTGCGAGGTTCTTGTTTGTCTGATGCCACAGGAGCCGACCGGATGTAAGGTCCAGCTTCGCATCGTATTTCTCAAAAGCGACTGCAATCTGGCTTCCGTCTCCAATTGGTATCGCATACCGGTTAGTTGCGTCTCTGATAACGCCGTATGGTGTGATTGTGTCGTAAGCCACGTCGTCGTCGGCTACTTGGACAACGGTCT
This sequence comes from uncultured Gordonia sp., assembly GCF_937858515.1. Taxonomy (NCBI): domain Bacteria; kingdom Bacillati; phylum Actinomycetota; class Actinomycetes; order Mycobacteriales; family Gordoniaceae; genus Gordonia; species uncultured Gordonia sp. The sequence continues at coordinate 604 of NZ_CALLZT010000104.1, forward strand.
TGAGTGTGGCTGGGTCGATTACCTCTACAATAAAATGGTCGACAGTGCAGTCATTGCAAAACCTTACGACGTAGCGGCCAAGAGGATGTAGGGTGAATTCGAGTTTCCGAATGTTTCCATTTGTGGCGTCCAGTATTACTGACTCATTGCCGATCTCGGTAGTGATCCACTTCCCGTCGGATGTGTTGCCGATCGAGGAACACTCCGGACTGCCGCCTTGCCAGGGCTCTTTGACAACCGTCGTCTCCCATAACTTATTAAACTCTGTGTCCCATGCGGTGATCGCATGTTCGATCATTCTTGGTTGGATTCCAGCGGCGGGAATAGATCTCCTGCGCTCGCCGTATAGAATCGACGTTCCGTCCTCCCTGGACGCGATTTGAATCTCGCCGCATTTGCTGTATCCGCTGGTCAGTTGGAAGTCAACGCCGTTGTTGGGTTCGTTCAATGTGCCTAATGGTGTGCCATCGGGTAGGAAGCTCTGGCGTGGTGAACGGAGTGAAACGGCGACGAGACTATTTCCCTTGAAGGACTCCGCAGATACCGTGGCGATATGAGTGAAGTGCTTCGTCCCTGCCGGTTCGACCGATGTTGGGGTGCTCTCAGTTGTTGTGGTGGTCGTGGTATCGATTGCGGGCGCGCTCGAAGCCGGTGTTTCTGAATCACGGGACGTGCTCGTACCGCCGCACCCAGCAAGAAGGATGATCGCCAGTCCGACGCCGGTGAGCTTCCGCAAGTTATGCCGCATGTGTCCCATGTTATGGAAGGGCCGGCGCTGGAATAAGACACCGAACGGGCGACACGTCCTCCCGGTGCGGCGGCCAGGATAGACGGTGGTGTCCGAGGCCGGTGTGCGTTCCACGAGTCAGTCGACGGCGGTGGTGATCACCGTGTCGCGTTCGGGGCTGTCGCGAAAGCGGTGTTGGCGTGCTTGTTGAGCCAGTCGACGGTGGTGGTGATCACCGTGTCGCGTTCGGGTTCGTTGAAGATCTCGTGGAATAGCTCGTCGTAGATGATGAGGGTTTTGTCCGATGAACCGGCGAGACGATCGACCAGTCGGCTGCCGTCGGGTTCGGCCAGGACGTCCTTGCCGCCGTGCATCACCAGCAGCGGGAGCCGCAGCGACGGGAGGCGGGCGGGGAAGGACTGCATGGTGGTGATCATCGCCCCGCCCAGTCCGGCCGGGATCGGGCTGCGTACGACCAGCGGGTCGGCGTCGTAGGCGGCCACCACCTTCGGATCACGGGAGATGCTCGCCGCGTCGAGCGCCTTCGACGGCAGGCCGGGGACGATGCGGCCGAGGATCGGGGCGAGTTTGATTAGGATCGGCGGCATGTCCGAACCGGGGATCACCGCGGGACCCGACAGCACCAGACCGGTGAGGCGATCCTGATGGTCGAGGGCGTAATCCAGGGCGATGCAGCCGCCCATGCTGTGACCGATGAGGAACGTCGGCAGACCCTTGACCTGCACGGCATCCAGGATGGTGCCGATGTCGCCGGTGTAATCGGCGAAACTGTTGACCCGCAGTCGCTTTCCGTCGGAACGTCCGTGGCCGAGGTGGTCGGGGACGGCGACGGTGAAGCCTGCGGCCACCAGCGCTTCGACGATATGTCCGTAGCGGCGGCCGTGTTCGCCGAGACCATGCACGATGACCACCACACCGCGGGGTTCGGCCTGGGGGGTGGTGACGTCGTACCGGATGACATGCCCGTGGGCGCCCAGGAATTGGCGTTCTTCGGTCGGCACGGAAGCTCCTCGCGTCGGTCGTCGTCTTCAAGGCCTCGATCTGGACCTGCTCACATAGTGTCACTCGACCCGGACACACGGCTCGCCGGGCGATACATCACATCAGGGGTGCCGGGGGTGTTCGGCCGATTCGCCTAGACTGTGCAACACGTGTCGGGGCACTCCGGTGGCCGGGCGTGATCGGTTGACGGTGATGATGGAGGTTGGCGATGGGTGTGCTCGATCGGATAGATTCACCTGCCGATCTGCGGTCGCTCACGGGTGATGAGATGGTCGAACTGGCCGCCGAGATCCGGGCGTTCCTCATCGAGAAGGTTGCCGCCAGCGGTGGGCACATCGGTCCGAATCTGGGGGTCGTGGAACTGACTCTCGCGTTGCACCGGGTGTTCGATTCGCCGCACGATCCGATCCTGTTCGACACCGGACATCAGTCATACGTGCACAAGATCGTCACCGGCCGGAAGGCGGGATTCGACAAGCTGCGTCAGCGCGGGGGGCTCACCGGATACCAGGAACGCGCCGAAAGCGAGCACGACTGGATCGAGTCGTCGCATGCGTCGGCGGCGTTGTCGTATGCCGACGGTCTGTCCAAGTCGTTCGAGCTGACCGGACAGGACCGCACTGTGGTGGCGGTCGTCGGTGATGGCGCGCTCACCGGCGGTATGTGTTGGGAGGCGCTCAACAACATCACCGCCGCCGACCGGCCAGTGGTGATCGTGGTGAATGACAACGGCCGTTCCTACGCGCCGACGATCGGTGGCCTGGCGCGGCACCTGTCGGGTCTGCGGCTGCAACCGGGCTACGAGAAGGTCCTGGCCGAGGGTCGTCGCGCTCTGCAGAAACTACCCGTCGTGGGTGAACCGGCGTACGCGGTGCTGCACGGAATGAAGAGTGGCCTGAAGGATCTGCTGGCCCCGCAAGCCATGTTCACCGACCTCGGCATCAAGTATGTCGGCCCGGTCAACGGCCACGACATCGACGAACTCGAGTCGGCGTTCGCGCAGGCCAAGGCATTCGGCGGGCCGGTGATCGTGCATACCGTCACTCACAAGGGCATGGGGTACGAACCGGCCGAGAACCATGAAGAGGACCAGATGCACGCCACCGGCGTCATCGACCCGGCCACCGGGCAGGCCACCAGCGTGTCCCCGCTGGGCTGGACCGACGTGTTCTCGGCAGCCCTCATCGATGCCGGGGCGCGCCGCAAGGATATCGTCGCCATCACCGCGGCGATGCCCGGCCCGACCGGCACGCTCGCATTCGGCGAGAAGTTCCCGGACCGGCTGTTCGATGTCGGCATCGCCGAACAGCACGCCCTGACCTCGGCTGCCGGGCTGGCCCTCGGTGGGCTGCATCCGGTGGTCGCCATCTACTCGACGTTCCTCAATCGGGCGTTCGACCAACTGCTCATGGACGTCGCACTTCTCAAGCAGCCGGTGACGCTGGTGCTCGACCGTTCCGGCATCACCGGTCCCGACGGACCGAGCCACCACGGTATGTGGGATCTGTCGTTGCTGGCGATGGTGCCCGGCATGCGGGTGGCCGCGCCGCGCGATGCCGTGCGGCTGCGGGAGGAGTTCGCCGAGGGGATCGCCACCGCCGACGGACCCACCGCCGTGCGATTCTCCAAAGGTGCTGTGCCCGAAGATATCCGGTCCGTGGAACGCGTTTCCGACGGAGTGGATGTGCTGCGTCGGGGAATGCCGGGGGCGGGCGCGGTGCGTGGCGATGTACTGATCGTCGCGGTCGGTGCGTTCTGCTCCCTGGCGCTCGATGCGGCCGATCGGCTCGCCCAGCAGGGGATCGCAGCCAGCGTCATCGATCCGCGGTGGGTGCTGCCGGTACCCGACTCGGTCGTCGACCTGGCCCGCGCCCATCGCCTCGTGGTGACGCTGGAGGACGGCGGAATCAGTGGTGGTGTCGGTTCGGCTGTGGCCGCCGTGGTGGCTGACGCCGACGTCCTCGTACCGGTCCAGCAGCGCGGGATCCCGCAGGAATTCATCGAGATGGGTTCGCGCGGCGAGATTCTCGCCGACCTGGGACTGACCGCCCAGGACCTGGCCCGCTCGATCACGGCCACGGTGTCGCGGATGCAGTCGGTGCCCGAACTCGGCGACGACGCGCTCGCCGAGGCGCCGGCGGATCAACCCGCTGACTCCCACGCCGACGACTGACGCGGCACGCCGGGCTCCCTGCATGAGAATATGACTCTCGTATTCCGAAAGTCCGGATATCATCAGGGTGTTGTCGATGAGGCGAGAGTCAGGTGCGAGATGCGATTTGTGTTCGTCCACGGCGGTTTTCACGCGGCATGGTGCTGGGAAAGGACCATCGCCGAGCTTCGTGAGCTGGGCCACGACGGGGTGGCGATGGATCTACCCGGACACGGCAGCCGCGTGGATGAGGAGTCGACCTTGGCCAACCGCCGTGCCGCCGTCGCCGATGTACTGCAGGCCGGTGACGTCCTCGTCGGACATTCCGGTGGCGGATTCGACGCCACCCTCGGCGCCGACACCGCCCCCGAACTCGTGTCGCACATCGTGTACCTGGCCGCCGCTCTGCCGCGGGAGGGCCGCAGCTACACCGAGGCGATGACCATGCGCAACAGTGAGGACGGGGAGATCGACGGCGACGTGGGGGAGATGCTCGGCTACCTGAACTTCGCCGACGACGGTGCCATGACGTTCGCCGACTTCGACGGCGCATGGAAGTACTTCTACCACGACTGCGACGAGGCCACGGCCCGTTGGGCGTTCGACCGGCTGGGCCCCGAACGCTTCGGCGAGACCACGGTCGCACCGGTGTCGGTACCTGACTTCTGGGCCGCTGACCTGCCGCGCAGCTTCATCCGGTGCGAACAGGACCGGGCGATGCCGACATGGCTCGCCGACACCGTCGCCCAGCGACTCGGCGTGCAGCAGTTGACCATCGATGCATCGCATTCGCCGTTCCTGAGCCGGCCGCGCGAACTCGCCGAGTTGTTGCTGCATGCGGTGACCACTCGCCCGATCGGTCCGCTGGTCCCAGAGTAGAAGGTGGGCGCCTAGGTTTCGTCGACGGGATCGTCCGGCGCGTTGAGTGCGTCGGCGATGGCATCGGATACCAGGGCACGCTGCCACGGCCGGGCACCACCGGCGGCGAGCCGCGCGTCGACGGCCCCGGGAGTGGCCGGCAGGTCCACACCTTCCCAGCACAGGTTGCGCAGTAGATCCGGCGCGAGGAGATTCTCGATCGGGAGCTGGTTGGCCTCGGCTATCCCACTTATCACCGGACGAACCGCGACGGCCCGTGCGGCGGCCTCGGGATGATTGCGGTCCCACCGGTTGTACGGGGGCAACCCCGACGCCGGAGCCTTCCGGGGTGGGAGTTCGGCGGCCGGCAGCGCCCGCGCCCGATCGAGGGCGTCGAACCAGGTTCTGGCGTTGCGGCTTTGCCGGGGACCACCGAACACCGGCAACCGGGTCAGGTCCTTGACCGTTGCCGGGTCTGCGATGGCGGCGGTGACGATCGCCGAATCGGGAAGGATCCGGCCGGGCGCGATGTCGCGACGGCGGGCGACATCCTCACGCGCCAGCCACAGTTCACGCACCGCTGCCAGCCCGCGAGCGCTCTTGACCGTGTGGATGCCGCCGGTCCTGCGCCACCGGTCGACACGGGCCGCGGGTGCCGGGCGGCGCAGCACCGCGGTGAACTCCTCACGCGCCCACTGGTCCTTACCGGCGTCGGCGAGCGCGGCGGCGGTCGCGTCGCGCAGTTCGATGAGCACCTCCACGTCGAGGGCGGCGTACACCAACCAGTCATGAGGCAGCGGACGCCGCGACCAGTCCGCCGCGCCGTGGCCCTTGCTGAGCCCCAGACCCAGGAACTCCTCGACCATCGTGGCCAGATTCACCTTGGGTTTGCCGAGCAGACGTCCGGCCAGTTCGGTGTCGAAGAGGGTTGTGCACACGAACCCCGCCTCACGCAGACACGGCAGGTCCTGGTCGGCGGCATGGAGCACCCACTCGGGTCCGGTCAGCACCTCGATCACCGGGGACAGGGCCCCGGGTTCATGCGTGGGATCGAGAAGGAACGAGCCCGCACCGGCACGTTTGAGCTGGATCAGGTAGGCACGCTGTGAGTAGCGGTAGCCCGACGCGCGTTCGGTGTCGACCGCGACGGGTCCGGTTCCATCGGCGAGCCGCTGCGCCGTGTCGGCGAACTCGGCCGCGGACGTCAGTACGGGTGGTACGCCACCTGCCGGCTCCGTGAGTGGCGTGGGCGTGGCTGTCATAGTTCGGTCACACCCACAGGCGGTAGTCCGGCGGCGGCCGCCAGGACTTCGCAGAACGCTTCGAGATGGTGGTCGAGGACCAGATCGGTGGCCGTCCAGGATGCCCGCAACTCCAGCTGGTGGCTGCGTGGTTGCCCGGCGATGTCGCCGTAGCGGACCGATGTGGTGGAGGTGACGGTGCCACCCAGCGCGGTCACCCGGACCGGGCCGAACGACGATGAAGTCTCGCCCTCGGCGACGCCCAGTGCGTCGGCGAGCCAGCTCCAGGCCACTTCCGGCAACAGCGGATCCATCGCCAGCGCCGCCTCGACTTCGGCCTGCACATACGCGACCAGCCGCATCGTGCCGTTCCACGCCTCGTGTCCGGCGGGATCGTGCAACAGGATCAGACGGCCGAAAGCGCTGCCCTGGTCGTCGTCGCCGAGTTGATCGGGTATGTCGATCGGGTGCACCTCGGCACCCAGCGCGTGACTGAACGGGGCAAGCCGCTGCGGCGGGCGGATGGGGCCGACCTCGATCTCGGGACGGATGTGCGCGTCGCCCAAGGCGTCCACGGCCGTCCGGAAATCTTCCGGTAGGCGTGTCGAGGACTCGGTCGGAGCGCCGGGTGAGGTCACGCACGTACGGTAAGTCTGACACGGCGTGTCGCGGTGGAGGCGCGCCGAAGGCTCCCATGGTGGGAGTCCCGCCGCAAGTGCAGGTGGCCGATCATGGCAGAGTTGATCGCGATGCCGCACGAATCCGGAGCGCACACCCGGCGCTCACGCAGCCACCGCTCACCTCTGCCGCTGGTCGCCGCCGCCACAGGCGGACGGCCGGCCCGACGCCCGGTGTGGTTCATGCGCCAGGCGGGGCGTTCGCTGCCCGAGTACCGGGCGATCCGTGCCGATCACGGGATGCTCGAGGCCTGCTTCAACCCTGCGATGGTCTGCGAAATCACCATGCAACCGGTCCGCCGGCACGATGTCGACGCCGCGATCCTGTTCTCCGATATCGTCGTTCCGCTGCGCGCCGCCGGAATCGACCTGGACATCGTTGCAGGCACCGGACCGGTGATCGCCCACCCTGTTCACACTGCGGCCGATGTGGCCGCGCTGCCGCGGCTGGATCCGGCGGGTGTCGGCGCCATCGGCCGGGCCGTCGAACTGATCCTGGACGAACTCTCCGGCAACACCGCGCTGATCGGCTTCGCAGGTGCACCGTTCACCCTCGCGTCCTATCTCATCGAGGGTGGACCCAGTCGTACGTACGCACGTACCAAGGCACTGATGTACGGCGACCCGCAGACGTGGAACGCCCTGATGGGGCACCTCGCCGACATCACTATCACCTTCCTGCGGGTGCAGCTGGACGCCGGTGTGGATGCGGTGCAGCTGTTCGACTCATGGGCCGGGCAGCTCTCACCCGCCGACTACCGGCACCACGTCGCCCCGCACAGCGCGCGCGTGTTCGCCGAGGTCGCCGAGTACGGCGTGCCACGCATCCACTTCGGGGTGGGTACCGGCGAACTGCTGCCGGCGATGACGGAGGTCGGTCCCGACGTGATCGGCGTGGACTGGCGGGTTCCGCTTGATGAGGCGGTCCGCCGTGTGGGTCCGGGTAAAGCAGTGCAGGGCAACCTCGACCCGACCGTCCTCTTTGCGGGCACCGACGTGATCGAGCGCGAGGTGCGTCGGGTCATCGCCGACGGCGATCGCGCCGTCGCCGCGGGTGCCCTCGGACACATCTTCAACCTCGGACACGGGGTCCTGCCCACCACCGACCCGGACGCGCTCACCCGGGCGGTCGAGCTCATCCACTCCGTCGACCTGCCGTGACCGCACCCTCGGTCGCGGTCGTCGGCGGGGGAGTGTCGGGCCTGACCGCCGCCTACCGGCTCCGGCGAGCTCTCGGCGCCGACGCCACGATCGACCTGTACGAGGCGTCCGGTCGGCCCGGTGGCCTACTGCACACCACCACCGTCGGCGGAGTCACCGTCGACGTGGGGGCCGAAGCGTTCATTGTCCGGCGCCCCGAGGTTCTCGATCTGGTGCGGGAACTGGGCCTGAGTGATCACGTCGTGGCACCGACGGGTCGTCGTCCGGCGATCTGGTCGGGAGGGCGCCTGCATCCGTTGCCCACACCCGCACTGATGGGGGTACCGACGGGCCATGAGGCGGTGGCGGGTCTCGTCGACCCGGACGACCTTACCCGCATCGCCACCGAACCGGACCGGCCGTGGACCTGGGACCCGGCCGCGGACCCCAGTGTCGGCGACCTTATCGCTGAGCGCCTCGGACCGTCGGTCGTGACCCGCAGCGTCGACCCGATGCTCGGCGGGGTCTACTCCAGCCTGTCCGGCGACATCGGCCTGCGTGAGGCACTCCCTGCGCTCGCCGCCCGCCTCGACGCCGGTGCGCCCGGCGTCCGGGCCGCGGTCACCGACCTCATCACCGCCGGGACGGGTGCGTCCGGTCCGGTGTTCGGCACTCTCGTCGGCGGTTACCGGGTACTCGTCGACGCGCTGGTCGCGGCGGCGGCGGTACGGATCGTCGACTCGGAGGTCATCGGACTCGGGTCACGCGGCGACGGCTGGGACATCGGTGCACGATCGTACGACGGGGTGGTCCTGGCCGTGCCCGCCTGGGAAGCCGCCCGACTGCTCGGTGACCACGTACCCGAACTGGCCGCCGCGCTCGCCGTCGTCGAACCCGCGGGCAGTGCCGTCGTGTCCATCACGCTGGCCGCGGGCACCGAGGTACCGGACCATTCCGGCGTACTCGTCGCGACCGGCGAACCGCTGCACGCCAAGGCGTTCACGTTCAGTTCCCAGAAGTGGGCGCACGTCGCCGACAGCGGGCTGGTGTCGGTGCGGGCCTCGTTCGGCCGCTACGGCCAACCTGTCACCGCCACCGCCGACGAACTCGTGACCACCGCACTCGATGACCTCGACCAGGTGGTCACCGCCGCAGGATGCGGCGGCGTCTCGTCGCGAGTCGTACAGACGCGGGTACAGCCATGGCCGACGGGACTGCCCCGGTATGCACCCGGCCACCTGGCCCGGATGACCGAAGCCCGGCGGCTGCGGCCGCACCGCCTCGTGCTCACCGGATCGTCCTACAGCGGTGTCGGCGTACCCGCCTGCGTCGCGGCGTCGGGAAAAGCCGCGACCGAGCTTGTCGCCGACATCGGGTAGGCCGAACGGCCCTGCCGCTATCGGCGCTGCCGCGCGGTGGCACGATGGATGCCATGAGCCGCCTCGACTATGACGAACTGAACTCGACGATCCGCTACCTGATGTTCTCGGTGTTCAAGGTGAGGCCCGGCGAGCTCCCCGAGGATCGGGCGAAGGTCCGCGACGACGCCGCCGAGTTCTTCAACTCTCTTGAGGACGAGGGCATCGTGGTTCGTGGTGTGTACGACGTGTCCGGTCTGCGTGCCGACGCCGACTTCATGATCTGGTGGCATGCCCCCAGCATCGAAGCCCTGCAGGCCGCGTACGCGCGGTTCCGGCGCGTGGTGCAACTCGGCAAGGTCGCCGACGCGGTGTGGAGCAACATGGCCGTGCACCGGCCCGCGGAATTCAACCGCACCCACATCCCAGCGTTCCTCGCCGGTGAGGCACCGGGCAAGTACATCTGCGTGTACCCGTTCGTCCGGTCCTACGAGTGGTACCTGCTGCCCGACGAGGAGCGTCGCAAGATGCTCAAGGACCACGGCATGGCAGCGCACAGCTACGCCGACGTCCGCGCCAACACGGTGCCCGCGTTCGCCCTCGGCGACTACGAGTGGCTGCTCGCGTTCGAAGCTCCCGAGATGATCCGCATCGTCGACCTCATGCGCGACCTGCGTGCCACCGAGGCCCGCATGCACGTCCGCGAGGAAACACCGTTCTTCTCCGGACCCCGCGTCGAGGTCACCGCACTCATCGATGCCCTGCCGTAGACCTTCTGTCAGGTACGTACAGTTGCCCCGGAACGCGACGGGCAACTGTACGTTTCAGGCCTGTTCCAGGCGCAGGCTGATCGAGTTGATGCAATAGCGCAGATCGGTGGGGGTGGGGTAGCCCTCGCCGGAGAACACGTGGCCGAGGTGGCTGCCGCAGTTGGCGCACAGCACCTCCACCCGGCGCATACCCAGCGAATCGTCGGCCCGTTCGATGACAGCATCACCGGCGAGCGGGGAGAAGAACGACGGCCAGCCGCAATGGGACTCGAACTTCTGCTCACTGCGGAACAGTTCGGTATCGCAGGCCCGACACCGGTACACCCCGACTGTTTTGGTGTCGGTGTACTCGCCGGTGAACGGTGCTTCGGTGCCTGCCCGGCGGAGCACCTTGAACTCGGCCGGGGTCAGGCGCTCGCGCCACTCGTCGTCGGATAGTGCGGTGAAATCGGTCATCCGTTCACGGTAGCCACGGGTGTCGGCTCCTCGCCACCTTCGCCGCCCGTGGAACCCTCGCGTCGTGGCCATTCTTCCAGCAGCGGCCCCTCGACACCGGCCTTACGCATATCCAGGTACCGGAACAACAGGCTGCAGAACACGGCGATCATGAGCAGCGACCAGCCCATCGTCACCTTGTTGTATTCGAGGATGCGGCCGAAAGCCTCCCACCTGTCCGAATACAGACTGTCGAAGGTGAACGCCCCGTACACACCCAGCCAGGCGGGCCAGTTGCGCATCGGCGACCCCGGCAGCAACACCGATGCCAGCATCGGGAACAGCAGCATCGAGTAGTAGCCCTGGCCGAGCGATCCGACGAGGAACTCGGTGGTCAGCAGCACGCCCGAGGACACCGTCAGCCACAGCAGCTCGTCGGTTCTGCGGTAGTAGCGGTACAGGAACCACAGACAGAACACCGCCATCACCGCGAACGCGGCCCGCAGCAGCAACACCAGCCAGTCCGCGACGCCGAAGTAGGCGCCGTTGCCGGCGATCGAACTGTTGTAGTAGTCGCGTACCTCGCCGAGATATGGGACGGTGCGGCGCACGAAGTCGCCCGAATCCACCCCCATCGGCCAGGCGATCACCAGCAACGCCAGCGGCACCACCGCGGCGGGGACGACCGCCTTCCACTGCCGGTTCAGCAACGCCAGCAGCAGCAGGGGAGCCAGCACCGGTTTGACCGCGATCGTCAGACCGATGAACACTCCTGCCCACCAGTCCTGGCGTTTACGCAACATCAGCAGGAAGCCGAGCATACCCAGCAGCACGAAGCCGTTGAAGTTGGTGAAGATGAGGGTGTTGGCGACGGTCTCGGTGCTGAAGAAGAAGAACAGAACCGCGGGCAGCTGCCAGCCACCGATGCCATAACCGAACAGCCGCACCAGCAGATAGGCACACACCACCAGGCAGATCGTGCTCAGCGCGATGAACAGCCAGCGTGCGTCCTCATAGTCGAGGTTGGCCAGCGGCGCCATGATCAGCGTTCCCGACGGCGGATACAGGTAGTGCGGATCCACCGTGTCGTAGTTCTCGGCATACACCGGGTAGTCGTGCAGGAACCGCCAGGCCGCGAGATAGACGGGCCGGAAATCGTTGGTGCGGGCACCGTCGACACCGGCGATCACCGAGCGGTGCAGCACCATCATGATCGAGATCGGCCACAGGATCATCGGTATCACCCGTTGCGCCGACGCCGGCGGAAAGAGGATGCGATCTACTACTGCCACCCGCGAACCGTACTACGCTCGGACATTCGAACCGGGGACCGACCCGGGGCCCTTACGCCGGACAACTGCGTTCGGTGGGGCCGGTGACCGGTGTGCGGCCCAGGTAGTCCTTGACCAACTGCGCCGCGCAGGTGCTGTTGGCCAGCGTCGAATAGCCCAGCCCTTCCCAGGCGACAGAGATCGGGGTGACCCCGGCCCGGAGCAGGGTGGCGTTGAGTTCCTTGGCGCCCCGGCCGCCGTTGACCGGATCGTCGGAGGTGTTGAGCACCACCGGCGCAACGGGCAGGTCCGACGGCGCTTTCGTCGTCGGCGCCGATCCCCAGCCCGAACACCGCAGCAACGTCATCGCGGAATCGCCGCCGGTGAGCGGATACTGCCCGGACCAGCGCTTGATCAAGGCCGGGATCTCGTTCTGCCCGACGGTGCCGGTGACGTCGTTGCACCGCGACAGCAGCTGTCCATCGGAGGTGCGCAGGCTCGCGGCGCGGTCCGCGGCGGCCATCAGGTCCCGCGGATTGCCGCCCGCGGCGGCGGACACCATGGCCGCCACCTGCCGGACCGTTGCCGCCGATGACGGCGCGGTGGCCAGCGCGGTGGTGATCGCCGAGAGCACCTGTGCCTCCGACAACGGTGCCAGCCGGCCGGCGCGCGCATCCGTGACGACCCGGGTCATGGTCGCCGGTGGATCGTCGCCCAGCGGACAACCACCACCTGTGGCGCAGCGCTGAGCGAACGTGGCCAACGCCGACTGCACCCCGTCCGCGGTCAGCTGGGCCCGGTCCTTGGCCGGTTTACCGAATGCGGTCGGAGTGTCGAGGATGATGCGCCCGGCGCGTCCGCCGTAACGGGCGGAGTACGCCAGCATCACGTCGGAGCCCTCGCCGATGCCGAGCAACGCCAGCCTCTCGACCTTCCACGCCCGGCGCAACGTGTCGATGTCCGACGCCGCGTCGGCGATCGAATAGCTCAGCTGTGCCGGGTCGAGTGCCTCGGTGCATCCGTCCGAACCCGAGGACGACGCAGAGGTCAGTGCCGTGATCCGGGCGGCGGTGTCGAGTGCGCCGCCGACCTGACCGTTCGCCGCGATGGCGGCGCGCTCATCGCGGGTCAGACAGTCGACGTCGCCGCTGTCGGGGAGCCCGCGCCGGTCGACGGCGACCACCGGATTGGTGTCGAGCAGCGACCTGCCCGGGCCGGTCGCGACGAGCAGCGCGCCCAGGGCCGAGGGAAGGTCGCTGCCGGTGGTCAGCACCACCGGCACGGCGCCGGCCGGTGTCTTGCCGGTGCGGACCCGGGTCAGGGCGACCGTCAGCGTGCCGCCGTCCTGGTGGTCGGGGTCGACGGGGGAGTCCAGCGTCGCGCATTCGATGTGAGTTCCGGCGGCCGGGCGCACGTCGTACTTCGCTGCTGTCGCCGCCGAACATTCGCGCCAGGCCAGGTCCGCGGTGGGTGCGGTGAGAACCGGCAGCGGCGGTACGGCCGATTCGGACGTGGCGGGTGCGCCCGAACCGCCGTCACCGGTGACGAGATCGGGCCCGGCGTCGGGACCGGTGGCGCAGCCGGCGAGCGTGATGGCCACAGCCATCGAGGCCGCGGCGATACGCAGGGCGCCGCGTGGCGGACTGAACCGTGGCATGTCCGCGAGCCTACGGCATACCGGAAGGACGCCCGGATATCCGTGCGTAGCCGTACCCGCGTCGTGGTCCGGGGTCATCCCGTGGGTTCACGGACCCACCGGGTGAACACGAAGCCGTCGTCGTCGGTCAGGATCGCCGCAGGTCGCATCGATCTGGGCACCGCGACCGCCGGACCGTGCGCGATACGCCCGGCATCACCGCCGGACAGCACCGGGCTGGTGGTCAGGCACAGCTCGTCGACCAGGTCGGCGGCGATCAATGTACCCAGCAACGACGGCCCACCCTCGCAGAGCACGCGGCGCCGGCCTTGCTCACAGCAGACCTCACCCACGCGTTCGGGATCGACCGCGTCGTCACCGCAGGCGATCACCGTGGCACCCGCATCAGTGAGGGCCCGTCTGCGGTCGGCCGGTGCGGCCTCGCAGGTGAAGATCATGGTGTCGGGGTGGGTGAGCGGCGGGTAGTCGACCGGAATGTCCAGCGACCGTGACAACAGCGCGAGCGCGGGCGAGGGAGCCTGCTCGCCGTGGTTCCGGATCGAGGTGAACACCGAGTCCGGTTGCGGCTGCCGGTAGTTCTCGGTGAGGGCGGTGCGCGCGCCCACCAGGACCACGTCGGCCAGGCCACGCAGCACCCGGAACACGGCCTTGTCACCCGGTCCGCCGAGTTCGCCGGACTTGCCATTGTGGGTCACGGCGCCGTCTATCGAACTCACGAAGTTCACCCGGAAATACGGTTTGCCCAGACACGGCGCCGACGAAGGCATGGCCGGGTACGCGTAGTGGCCGGCCAGGATGTGCAGCGTATCGGCGTCATCGGCGTTTCCGGATGTGATGTGGGTCGCTTTCCTTTGAGAGAACATGAATCCATCATGGACCGGCCCGATAGGCTCCACGCATGGTGGCACGACTCTGCGACAGAAACCCTGTGATCTCCCCGGACGCGTTGGTCGACGAGATGGTGCCGCCGTCGACGTTCGACCACGTCAGTTTCGACTCCTACATTCCCGACCCCAACGAGCCCAGCCAGGCGCAGGCGGTGGCCAAGGCACGTGACTTCGTGGCCCGCGCGAGCAAACTGCGCGGCAAGAAGAAGGGCTTCTTCTCCAGGCACAAGGAACCCGAGCACGGTGTCGGGCTCTACCTCGACGGCGGTTTCGGCGTCGGCAAGACCCACCTGCTGGCATCGGTCTATCACTCGATGCCCGCCCCCAAATCGTTCGCCACCTTCGTCGAGGTCACCCATGTGGTCGGCGCTCTCGGCTTCACCAACGCCGTCGAACGGCTCGCCGACCACACGGTGCTGTGCATCGACGAGTTCGAACTCGACGATCCGGGCGATACGATGCTGGTCTCGCGTCTGCTGACCGAACTTTCGGCACGGGGGGTGTCGATCGTGGCCACCTCCAACACGCTGCCCGGCCAGCTCGGTGAGGGCAGATTCGCCGCCCAGGACTTCCTGCGCGAGATCCGCAAACTGTCAGGGATCTTCGAGACGATCCGCGTCGACGGACCCGACTATCGGCACCGCGATCTGCCGCCTGCACCGGAACCGAAGGCCGAGGCCGAACTGATAGCCGTAGCGCAAAGCACGCCCGGCGCCACCCTCGATGATTTCGATGACCTGTGCAAGCATCTGGCGACGCTGCACCCGTCCAAGTACAAGGCACTGGTCGACGGCGTTTCCCTGGTGTGCATCGACGGGGTGCACCCGGCTCCCGACCAGACCGTCGCGCTACGCATCGTGGTGCTTGCCGACCGGCTCTACGACGCCGACATCCCGGTCACCGTCGCCGGCAGCAAACTCGATGAGATCTTCACCGAGGAGATGATCAACGGCGGCTACCGCAAGAAGTATCTGCGCGCCACCTCACGTCTGCTCGCTCTGTCACGCTTCGCCGAATCCAAGGTGTGAGCCCGCCGGGGTCTGTGGCGATCAGACGACTGCAGGCCCGGCGGTTTGCCGGGCCTGCAGTCGTGGGCGTTCGTGGTGCGCAATACTGGGATTGAACCAGTGACCTCTTCCGTGTCAGGGAAGCGCTCTCCCACTGAGCTAATCGCGCGCGTATTCAAATGCGAACGGTGGAGGTGGCGACGGGAATCGAACCCGTGTGGACGGTTTTGCAGACCGTTG
>NZ_CALLZT010000105.1:0-13439 GCF_937858515.1 uncultured Gordonia sp.
GCATGATGACGCCGTTGGTGTTGACGGCCCAGTCGTCGTTGTTCTTGGAGATCTCCCTGATGTGCTGGTGTTTGGAGATGACCCAGTAACCGCCGTCACGGAAGCCGCCGCCCTTGCCCGGTTCCTGGGCGTTCCACCACACGGGTGCGGTCTTGCGCAGCTGGGCGAACTCGGCGACGGGCATGCCCTGTTCCAGCAGCTCCGGGCTGGTGAAGTCCCAGCCCTCCTGTTGCATGAAATCCGGCTGTGTCGCCGTGTCGTCGGCATCGCCTGCGGGGGCGGGAACACTTTCCGCTTGGATCACCTCGCACCACCTCTCCGTGGAAATAGAACTTGTTCAGCTTTCGTTAGAGCACGACTCTCAGCGTATGATGGGCCGAAATGAGAACGTGTTCTACTTTGAACAGCGTACCGCAAGATGTGAGGGAGGCAACACCATGGGCGTGCCAGTGATCGTAGAGGCCGCGCGGACACCTATCGGGAAAAGGGGCGGATGGCTTTCCGGTCTGCATGCCGAGGAACTGCTGGGCATCACCGCGCGCGGGCTGATCGAGAAGGCCGGAATCGACGCCGCGCTCGTCGAACAGGCCATCGGCGGATGCGTCACCCAGGCCGGCGCCCAGTCGGGCAATGTCACGCGCAAGGCGTGGCTGTCGGCCGGACTGCCTGAGGCCACCGGCGCCACCACCATCGACTGTCAGTGCGGCTCGGCCCAGCAGGCCAATCATCTGATCGCCGGACTCATCGCCACCGGCACCATCGACGTCGGCCTGGCCTGCGGTGTGGAGACGATGACGCAGGTGCCGCTCGGTGCCAACCTCGGCGTCGATGCCGGTCCGTACCACGCCGACTCGTGGAATGTGGATCTGCCGAATCAGTTCGAGGCAGCCGAACGGATCGCGAAGCGGCGCGGAATCACCCGGGCCGACATCGACGAGTTGGGTGTACGCAGCCAGGTCAACGCCAAGCGCGCCTGGGACGAAGGCCGCTACGACCGCGAGGTGCTCGCGATCAAGGCGCCCGAACGACTCAAGGACGGCACCTTCACCGGTGCGACCCTCGACGTGACCCGCGACCAGGGTCTGCGCGAGACCACGCCCGAGTCGCTGGCCGCGCTCAAACCGGTCATCGACGGCGGAATCCACACCGCCGGCACGTCGTCGCAGATCTCCGACGGTGCCGCCGCGGTGTTGCTCATGGACGAGGCGAAGGCGCTGGAGCTGGGTCTGCGGCCGCGGGCACGGATTGTGACGCAGGCGCTCGTCGGAGCCGAACCGCATTACCACCTCGACGGTCCTGTTCAGGCCACGCAACGGGTGCTCGACCGCAGCGGGATGTCGTTGTCGGACATCGATCTCGTCGAGATCAACGAGGCCTTCGCGTCGGTGGTGCTGAGCTGGGCACGGGTGCACGGTGCCGACATGGACAAGGTGAACGTGAACGGCGGTGCCATCGCTCTCGGCCATCCCGTCGGCAGCACCGGCTCGCGCCTGATCACCACCGCGCTGCACGAACTCGAGCGCACCGACAAGCAGACCGCACTGATCACCATGTGCGCCGGCGGCGCGATGGCGACGGCCACCATCATCGAACGGATCTGAATGTCGCCTAAAAAGATGTCACCGAAAGAGCGCCCGGATCAACTTGATTCGCCATTCGTCGCGAACATCATCAAGTGGGGTTCACGCCTCAACACCCGTGTGTACCGACTCACCGGTGGGCGGCTGGGCAACACCTGGCGCGTCGGTGCGGCTCTGCGCAAACCCATCCCGGTGTGCCTGCTCACCACCGTCGGGCGGCGCAGCGGGCAACCGCGCACCGTTCCGCTGCTGTATCTGCGTGAGGGTGGCCGGTTCGTGTTGGTCGCCTCGCAGGGCGGGTTGCCGAAGAACCCGGCATGGTATCTGAACCTGCGCGAGGACCCGGAGGTGGTCGTGGAGGTCGGGCGTGAGCGCTTCGAGCTGGTGGCGCGTACAGCGTCGGAGGAGGAGCGCGCGGAGTTGTGGCCGCGGCTGGTGGAGATGTACGCCGACTTCGATACCTACGACGCGTGGACCGAGCGGACGATTCCGGTGGTCATCTGCGAGTAGGACTGTCGGTGGTGGTCGCGTTGAGGGGTGGCTGCGTCATGCGTGAACGTCGCCGGACCCTTCGTGACCCTCGCGACTTCGTCGCTTCGGCCTCAGGGATCAAGAATGATGGTCGCGGGACCGCCGCGATGGCCTCGGCGGTCAGAAAGCGTGGTCGCGGGACCGCCGCGATGGCCTCGGCGGTCAAGAATCGGCTGGCAGGGCGCGGATGGCGTTGCCGAGCCAGCGGTCGAGGAAGATGCGCAGGTCCGAGGTGGACCGTGAGTCGCCGTCGAGGATGAGTGACTGCAGCGTGCGCAGCGACATCTCGGCGACGTCGTCGACGTCGGTCTCGGTGTAACCGTTGGCCGCCCACGCGATGTCCAGGCGGCCCAACATCGACCGGATGAAGGTGCGGCCCAGTTCGCCGGTGATGCCGCCGAGCACACCCAGGCTCAGGTGATCGCTGCGCAGCATCAGGCCGACGTAGCGGTCGCGGGACAGTTCGTCGATGACGACGGCCACGCCCTCGACGAGGACGGCGTCGGGAGCGGTGAGGCCGCCGAGCCTGCCGGCGACGCGGTCGAGCAGTTCTTCGACCGCGCTCACCGCGGTGGCCTGTAGTAGTTCCTCGGTGCCCGAGAAGTACCGGTACACGGTCTGTCTGGTCACGCCGAGAGCACGGGCGACGTCCGACAGCTTGACCGATCCGTCGTGCTCGTCGATCTGTTCGCGGGTCACCGCGAGGATCCGGGCCTTCGCCTCGTCGTCATCGCGTGGCGGGTTGCCGCCCCAGCCATGGGTCCGCACCTCGTGCCTAGCCCTGGACCTGCGCGGATGTCATGAGTGTCGAGGGTACTCAGGGTTCCGGCGGTCACACAAAACAAGGGACGAAGGTCGGCGACCATACGTTTATGATTTTAGTGTATGGTGTGGTGACAGAAGCCACACCGAGTACCGGCACAATGTCGTGCCCGTCACATCCTGACCCATAGTCTCGGCGTCGGACTTCGGCGCCACCGACGAGTGGGGAACAGGAGAACAGCAATGAGCGTCACCACAGCCGCGGGCACGTGTCCGTACAGCGGGATCGACTTCACCGACCCGGACCTGATCGAACGCGGAATGCCCGTCCGGGAATTCGCCGAACTGCGCCGCACCGCGCCCGTGCACTGGAACGCCCAGCCCGCGTACAAGGCGATCTTCGGCGACGACGGTTTCTGGGCGATCACCCGGCACCGTGACATTCGGGAGATCTCCAAGGACTCCGGACTGTGGTCCACCAACGACAAGGGCGCCATCATCCGGCTGCCCGAGTACATGACGCCCGACCAGCTCGAATTCACCAAGGCGCTGCTGATCAACCATGATCCGCCCGAGCACACCCGGCTGCGCAAGATCGTCTCGCGGCTGTTCACCCCGAAATCGGTGGCTGCGCTCCATGGCAAGCTGACGGATTCGGCGCGGGCGATCGTCGAGAACGCGGCCGCCAAGGAGACGGGCAATTTCGTCGACGATGTCGCGATCCATCTGCCACTGCAGGCGATCATGGATCTCATCGGCATCCCCGAACCCGACCGCGCCCGGATCCATGAACTCGTCGACGCCATCATCAACAGCGACGATCCGGACCAGACGATCGACCCGACCGTCGCCAACGCCGAATTGCTCGGCTACGCCTACAACATGGCCGAAGACCGGCGGAAGAATCCACGCGAGGACATCGTCACCACGCTGGTGCGCGCCGGCGACGACAACGACGCGATGAGCGAGATCGAATTCGGCTTCTTCGTGATCCTGCTGATCACCGCCGGCAACGAAACCACCCGCAACGCCACCAGCCACGGCATGAACGCCTTCTTCGACAACCCCGCACAGTGGGAGCTGTACAAGCGCGATCGCCCCGCCACCGCCGTCGACGAGATCCTGCGCTGGGCCACCCCGGTGCACGCCTTCCAGCGGACCGCCACCCGCGACACGCAAATCGGCGGCGTCGACATCGCCAAGGGCGATCGGGCCGGATTGTTCTACAGCTCGGCCAATTTCGACGAGGACGTGTTCGACGACCCGTTCAGTTTCAATGTCCTGCGCGATCCGAATCCACATTTGGCGTTCGGTGGCAACGGGGCGCATTTCTGCATCGGCGCCAACCTGGCGCGCCTGGAACTGAACATCGTCTTCAATGCCATCGCCGATGTGCTGCCCGATATCAGCCGGATCAGCGAGATGCAGCGGGTGCGGTCGGGCTGGCTCAACGGGGTCAAGGGCCTCGGGGTCAGGTATTCGGGCTGCCCCGTCTCGTAATACGCATTTCCGGCATACGTCGGGCCAATAGCCGACACCACTGGTGCGCAGCGGCTTTCAGTGGTCCAATGTTGCGATGTTCGGACTGCTGTCGCCGTGTCGGCACACCCTCGATGACGATCTGCTCGAACAATGGCGGGCGCATATGTGCGGCCTGTGTGTGTCGTTGCGCGACCAGCACGGCCAGGCGAGCAGACTCACCACCAACACCGACGCGATCATGGTGTCGGTGCTGACCGCCGCCCAGTCATCCGCTCCGACAGCCAGCACGGATGTCGGGCGCTGCCCGCTGCGCGGTATGCGGCCGGCGACGGTCATCGCGGCGGCCGACCCGGGAATCCGGTTGGCCACCACCACATCCCTGACCCTCGCCGCGGCCAAGGCCGCCGACGTGGTGGACGAGCAGCGGCTGTCGCTGGCGCCTCGGTCGCGGGTCCGGTCGGTCGCCGCGTCCGTCGCCGGAAAACGTCTGCGCGGACACGCCGGTGCCGACCGGGCGATCGCCGGAGAACTCGGCGTCGAGGACTTGTTGCACGAATTGTCGGGGCAGGCGCCGCTCGAGGCGCACACCGGCACCGATCTCGCCTCGCTCACCCACGCGTCGGGGATCGCCGCATCGCGGGTTTTCGCCGCCACTGCCGCGGTGGCCGGTGCCGACTCGAATCGGGATGCGCTGGCCGACATCGGCTATGACTTCGGTCGGCTTGCGCACCTGCTCGATGCCGTCGACGACTACGAGTCCGACGCCCGAGACGGGTCGTTCAATCCGTTACGGGCCACCGGAACCGACATCGGTACGGCCCTCGACGATTGCCGCCGGCTGGCACGCGCCATCCGGCGCCGCTACCGTAGCCTGGATCTGGCCGACGACCGGTTGCTGCGGGCGGTGCTCGTCGACGGTGTACGGCAGGCTGTGTCGTCGCGCACGCATCGGTTCGGTGGATGTGCGTCGGGTTCGTGTTCCACCACTCACGCGGCGCCCACCGCCCTCACTTCCGAGGAATGGCCGGCCCATCTGCCCACCACGAGGCCTCCCGAGCAGTCACCCGGCGGTCCGAACCAGCCGCCGTTCCCGCCCAATCGTGAGTTCTACGAACGGATCCTGCCGTTCATCGGGGTCAGCTGCACCGGCTACGCCTGCTGCGCCGACCACTGGAACCACTGCTCCGACGAGTGGCAACCGGCCTGGTGCAGCGGCTGCGACTGCTGCAGCTGCAGGAACTGCGACTGTGATGACTGCTGCGACTGCGGTGACTGTTGTGACTGCTGCGGTGACGATTGCTGCTGCGACTGCGACTGCTGACGCTCAGCCGACGCTGCGGTCGCCGGTCCAGAAGCGGGCGCGCAGGGCCTTCTTGTCGGGCTTACCGAGGGCGGTGAGCGGGAGGGCGTCGACGAAGATCACTTGTTTGGGGGACTGCACCGAACCCTTGCGGTCCTTCACCGACTGCTGGATCTCTGCGGTGATGGCATCGTGGTCGGGGTCGTTGCCGGCACGCAGCACCACCACCGCGGTGACCGCTTCGCCCCATTTGTCGTCGGGGGTGCCGACGACACCCACCTGGGCGACCGAAGGGTGTTCGGCCACAACGTCTTCGACTTCACGCGGGAAGACGTTGAAGCCGCCGGTGACGATCATGTCCTTGGTGCGGTCGACGATGTACCAGAAACCGTCGGCATCCTCGCGGGCGACATCACCGGTGCGCAGCCAACCATCCCGGAAGGTTTCGGCGGTCTGCTCGGGAAGTCCCCAATACCCTTCGGCGACAAGCGGTCCAGCGACACAGATCTCGCCTGGCTCGCCCTGCGGCACGGGCGTGTCGTCGGGTCCGAGCAGTGCCGTACGCAGGAACGCCGACGGCCGGCCGCAACTGGACAGGCGACGGGTGTCTTCCCCCGGTCCGGGGTGGTCGCCCTTGGCGAGGTAGCTGATCACCATCGGCGCCTCGGACTGACCGTAATACTGCGCGAAGATCGGCCCGAACCGTTCGACGGCCTCGGCGAGCCGGACCGGATTGATCGGTGACGCACCGTAATACACCGTTTCCAGCGACGACAGATCGCGGGTACGGGAGTCGGGATGGTCCATCAGCGCGTACAGCATCGACGGCACCAGCATGGTGGCCGAGATCTTCTCCTCCTCGATGGTGCGCAGCACCTGAGCCGGGTCGAAACCCGGAAGCACGATCAGCTCACCGCCTTTGAGCAGCGTCGGCACGAAGAACGCCGCGCCGGCGTGCGAGAGCGGCGTGCACATCAGGAAACGGGGATGTTGCGGCCATTCCCATTCGGCGAGCTGGATCTGGGTCATGGCGGTCATCGCGCGCGCGGTTCCGATGACGCCCTTGGGTTTTCCGGTGGTGCCGCCGGTATAGGTGATGGACACGACGTGACCGGGGGACAGCGGCGCGACGGCCAGCGGCTGCGGATCGAATGTGGCTGCGGCGGAGACGATGTCGTGCCCAACGCCGGCCAGCTCGTCGGGTACGGGACCGAGGGTGAGGATCCGGGTGAGTCCGTCGACGCGGTCGAGCAATTCGAGTGCGCGCTCGACGAACTTGGGGATCGGGTCGATCACCAGCGTCGTCACACCGGCATCGCCGAGGACGTAGGCGTGGTCGTCGACCGAACCCAGCGGGTGCAGCGCGGTGCGCCGCCAGCCCTGCGTCTGCCCGGCACCGATCACCAACAGCACCTCGGGACGATTCAGCGCCAGCAAGCCGACCGCCGAACCCGATGCGGCCCCGACGGATTGGAATGCCTGGACGTATCGGCTGATCTCCTGCGCCATCTGTTTTCCGGTCAGCTGCGCCGCCCCGAGACGCAGCACGGTCCGGTCGGAGTGCCGGGCGAGCGCGGAGGCCATGAGGTGACCGAGGTGCACACCGTCATGCAGTGGCACCGTGGGCGGGACGACCGGTTCGGGGACGATGAGGGATGCGGTGTGCGCGGCCGGGGCGTTCGTAGCCGAGGAGTTCATGACCACCAGACTAGAACGTGTTTCAGTTTTTGCCCAGAACCGAGCCCGGTCCGGACGTAGCACCGTCGGCCGGACACCTCCCCTACTTCGCGGTAAGCGCCTAGGATTGCGGCATGACTGATCTTGACCAGGCGACGACCCGTCGCGACATCACCGACGCACTGCTCACCGCGCTCGAACGCCGCCACGAGGTGCTCGACGCCATCGTCGACGCCGATGACCACGAGGCCGCGGTGTCCGCGATCGCCGAACTGCTCGGCAAATCCACCCTGGGCGCCGAGGCCGTCCTCGGTATGCGCCTGAATCAACTCACCAAGGCCGAGCGCCGCAAGAACCAGGCCGAACTCGACGACCTCAACTCCACGCTTACCTTCACCCTCGCCGAACGTCCCGCGAGCAGCGGCGACACCCTCGAAGTGCGCGCCTTCTGCGCCGACGACGCCGACATCTTCGCCGTGCGCACCGAAGAACTCAAGGTGGCCGGCGACGGATCGGGAGAGCCCGCGGGCCCGCTGGCCGACGAGATCGCCAAGGGCGCACAGCGCGTCGACGACGAGGACGCAGTGTGGCTGGTCGCCGAGGAGGAGGGCATCAAGGTGGGCCTGATCTTCGGCGAACTGTCCGACGGCGAGGTGGATGTGCGCATCTGGATCCATCCCGACAAGCGCAAGCAGGGTTACGGCGTTGCCGCACTGCGCAAGTCGCGGTCCGAGATGGCGTCGCTGTTCCCGGGTGTGCCGATGGTGGTGCGCGGCCCCAGCTCGTAGAGTCTTAAACCCGCCGGGGACGGCCGAATCTCGCTGTGATCGCGGTGATTCGGCCGTCGTCGTCTATCAGGAACGACTCGCGGACCTCCGCCGCCAGCCCGAGTGCCCGGGGTTGCACGTGCACGAAGTAGCGGGTGGTCACCGTGTGCTGATCGACCGTCGCGGTGAACCCGCTGACGGCGTGGATCAACCGGAACTGCGGGCCGCGGGCCAGACTGCGGGTGATGTGCGGGCCGTTGCGGCCGGTGCGCACCCCGAACTCGACGCGCGTGCAGTCCGGATGCAGCGACACCACCGATGGGTCGTGACTGACCAGGGCGTCGACATAAGCTCTAGCGATCGCGACCCGGCGGGATTCGTCGACGGGCATGGATCCGCCTCTACCGGGCACCGTAGACGGGCATCGGCACGGGGGCCTTGGCCAGCAGTTCCTCCACCACCGGCCCGAGTTCGGCAACATCCCAGCGGGCGCCCTTGTCGGCCTCGACGCTGCGCTGCCAGCCGTCGGACACCGAGATCTTGCCGCCCTCCACCTCGAAGACGCGGCCGGTGACCGACGCCGACTGGGCCGAACCCAGCCACACCACCAGTGGCGACACGTTGGCCGGATCCATGGCGTCGAACGAGCCGTCGGTGGGCGCGGCCATCTGCTCGGCCATCGCACCGCCTGCGCCGACGGTCATCTGTGTGCGCGCCGACGGGGCGATCGCGTTGGCGGTGATGCCGTAGCCGCCCATCTCGGCCGCCGACTGAATGGTCAGCTCCGCGATGCCGGCCTTGGCGGCAGAGTAGTTGCCCTGGCCCACCGAGCCGTACAAGCCTGCGCCGGAGGAGGTGTTGATGATGCGGGCCTGCGGGGTGCGGCCGGCTTTGGCCTCGGCACGCCAGTACGCGGCGGCGTGACGCAAGGTGACGAAGTGGCCCTTGAGGTGCACGCGCACCACCGAATCCCACTCCTGTTCCGATAGCGACACCAGCATCCGGTCGCGGACGAAGCCGGCATTGTTGACCAGGGTGTCGAGGCGACCGAACTCGTCGACCGCGGTGGCGATCAGGGATTCGCCGTAGGCCCAGTCGGCGACGTCGCCGACGCTCGCGACAGCCTGGCCGCCGGCGTCCCGGATCTCCTGGGCAACCGTGTTGGCGGAGTCGGCGTCGTAGTCGTTGACCACCACGGCCGCACCGTCGGCGGCGAAGGCGTGCGCGTGGGCACGGCCCAGACCCTGGCCCGCGCCGGTGACTATCGCGACGCGGCCTTCATTCAGCTTGCTGGACAATGGTTCTCCTCGGGTTGGTCGTTATCGTTGGTGTGGTTGTGGTGGCGTCAGGTGTCGAAAGGTCACCGGACCCTTCGTGACCCTCGCTCCTTCGTCGCTTCGGCCTCAGGGATCAAGATGACACCCGACACCCTCATCGCTTCGGCCCCAGGAATCACGATGACACCCGACACCCTCATCGCTTCGGCCTCAGGGATCAAGATGACACCCGACACCCTCATCGCTTCGGCCCCAGGGATCACGATAGGTACCCGACACCCTCCGCTTCGGCCACAGGGATCGCCTTCTTGATCCCTGAGGAGCCGAGCCGCTAGGCGAGGCGTCTCGAAGGGTCCGGCGAGCCGCGGCTCCCAACGCTTCACACCTGGTTGCCGGCGTTGGCGGCGGACAGGAAGGCGGGGCGTTCGCCGCCGCCGTGGATTGTGAGGGTGCTGCCGGTGATGAACGACGACAGCGGGGAGAGCAGGAACGCGACGGCGTTGCCGATGTCGGACGGCTGCGCCAGGCGGCCCATCGGGATTGTCGCCGCGACGGCGTCGACACCCGCCTGGTCGCCGTAGTGCAGATGCGACAGTTCGGTCTCGATGGCACCGGCCACAATGGAATTGATGCGGACCTTGGGTGCCCACTCGACGGCGAGCGCGGTGGCCGCGCTGTCGACGCCGGCCTTGGCAGCACCGTAGGCGGCAGTGCCCGGCGACGGCCGGTGCCCGCTCACGCTCGAAATGTTGACTATCGCACCACCATCGGGCTGGTTCACCATCACCGCGTGAGCAGCACGGGAAACTATCAGTGGCGCAACAAGATTAAGCGCAATGATCTTATTGGTGAAGCTCGCCGAGGCGTCAGCGGCGAGCGCGAAGGGTGAGCCGCCGGCGTTGTTCACCACGCCGTCGAGTTTGCCGTACTTGTCGACGATCTTGGCAACCAGTTCGGTCACCGCATCCTCGTCGCGGACGTCACACGGGAAGAAGTCCGGGTGGTCGTCGGCTGTAGGTGGTCGACGGGCACAGATCACCGGGATAGCGCCGAGGTCTTTGAGAACCGTTGCGATCCCAGCTCCGACCCCTCGCGCGCCACCGGTGATCAGCACGATCTTCCCTGACAGTCCCAGATCGATACGGTCGGCCGACCCCGGAGGCCCCTGCGGTGCTGCGGTCATGGGTGATACCCTACCAAACAACCAAGCACTTGCTTGGTTCCCTGGCAATGGTGGGACACCCCGCCGAACAACCACGCACCGCAACTGGTGGGAGAAGGAGCCATGATGCCCATCACCACGGCACGGACGGACACCGGCATCGCGATCGTCACCGTCGACTATCCCCCGGTCAACGCGCTGCCGTCGGCCGCCTGGTTCGATCTGGCGGACGTCATCACCGCCGCCGGCGAAGACCCGTCGACGCATGTGGTGATCCTGCGTTCGACGGGACGCGGCTTCAACGCGGGCGTCGACATCAAGGAGATGCAGACCACCACCGGCTTCGACGCCCTCATCGGCGCCAACCACGGCTGCGCCGCGGCCTTCTCCGCCGTCTACGATTGCCCCGTCCCCGTCATCGCGGCCGTCAACGGTTTCTGCGTCGGCGGCGGCGTGGGCCTGGTGGGCAACGCCGACATCATCGTCGCCTCCGACGACGCCTACTTCGGACTGCCCGAAGTCGATCGCGGAGCGCTGGGCGCCGCAACACATCTGGCGCGGCTCGTGCCGCAGCACATGATGCGGACCCTGTACTACACGGCGCAAACCGTTACCGCACAACAACTGCTGCACTTCGGCTCGGTGTATCGGGTGGTGCCCGCCGACGAATTGCTTTCCACTGCAACCGAAGTAGCCGAGCAAATCGCCAAGAAGGACACCCGGGTGATCCGGGCGGCGAAGGCCGCGATCAATCACATCGACCCCGTCGACGTGAAGACGAGTTACCGGCTTGAGCAGGGGTACACCTTCGAGCTGAACCTGGCCGGGGTGTCCGATGAGCATCGGGATGCGTTCGTGGCGACGGGGAAGGCTGTGGGTGATTCGTGATGCTCGGGTCGCCGGACCCAACGCAGCCCTTGCTCGTCCCTCGCTTCGGCCTCAGGGATCAAGTAGCTCCGTCACTTCCGGCGCTTTCAACTCGTACCGGTTCCCAATAGAAGGCGAAATCAACTGATGGCAGCAACACCAACGGATAAGACAAGCACGCTCGACGAGGTGATCGGCGAACTGCGTGACGGGATGACCATCGGCATCGGTGGGTGGGGGTCGCGGCGTAAGCCGATGGCGCTGGTGCGGGCGCTGGCGCGTTCGGACGTCAAGGATCTGACGGTGGTCACCTATGGCGGGGCCGACCTCGGATTACTTTGTGCAGCAGGAAAAGTGCGGCGCGCCTACTACGGATTCGTGTCGCTGGACTCGGCGCCGTTCTACGATCCGTGGTTCGCCCGGGCGCGCACCACCGGCGCCATCGAGGCCCGCGAGATGGACGAGGGCATGGTCAAATGCGGACTCGAAGCTGCCGCCGCCCGGCTGCCGTTCCTCCCGATCCGCGCCGGCCTCGGCTCGGACGTACTCAACTTCTGGGAGGGCGAACTCAAGACCGTCGCCTCCCCCTATCCCGACGCGGACGGCCGCACGCAGACGCTGGTCGCGATGCCCGCACTGCGCCTGGATGCCGCGTTCGTGCACCTGGACATCGCCGACAATCGAGGTAACGCCGCCTACACCGGCATCGACCCGTACATGGACGATCTGTTCTGTGCCGCCGCCGAGCGCCGCTATCTGGAAACCGATCAGCTGGTGTCGACCGAGGTGCTCGTGAAATCGGTTCCGCACCAGAGGCTTCTGCTGAACCGGATGAATGTCGACCGGGTGGTGCACGCCCCCAACGGCGCACATTTCACGTTCGCCGGCGACTACGGACGCGACGAGGCGTTCCAGAAGTTCTATGTCGAGTCCGCGAAGACCCCCGAGATGTGGGAGGCGTTTTCGCAGCGATTCTTGCGCGTCGACGAAGAAACCTATCAGCGTGAGGTTGCCGCGTGGCGGGCCGAGCAGGAGGAGACCGGAAAGTGACCACGACCGAACCCAGTACCGATATAACCCTGGCCGAGGTCTGTGTCGTCGCCTGTGCCGAGATCTTTTCCGGCGCAGGCGAGATCATGGCATCGCCGATGGCACCGATGGCGCTGCTCGGGGCGCGCCTGGCGCGGCTGACGACCGAACCGGATCTGCTCATCACCGACGGGGAGGCGCTGATCCTGGCCGACACCCCGGCCATCGGACGGTCCGGTCCGATCGAGGGCTGGATGCCGTTCCGCAAGGTGTTCGACGTGGTCGCGTCGGGTCGTCGTCATGTGGTGATGGGCGCCAACCAGATCGACCGGCACGGCAACCAGAACCTGTCGGCATTCGGGCCGTTGCAGCAGCCGACGCGGCAGATGTTCGGGGTGCGCGGGGCGCCGGGCAACACCATCAACCATCCGACAAGCTATTGGGTGGGCCGCCATTCCACTCGCGTGTTCACCGAATCCGTCGACATCGTGTCCGGAATCGGTTATGACAAAGTCGATCCCGGCAATCCCGCCTTCGACGATCACAACATTCATCGCGTCGTCACCAATCTCGGGGTGTTCGACTTCGGCGGACCCGATCACACGTTGCGGGCGCTGAGTCTGCATCCCGGTGTCGAGGCGGCCGAGGTCGTCGAGAACACCTCGTTCGAGGTCGCCGGTCTCGATTCGGCCGGTGTGACCCGTCAGCCGACCGATGAGGAACTGACAATCATCCGGGAGGTCCTCGATCCCAAGGGCGTTCGCAATCGGGAGGTCCGGTGACCGGGGCGAGCGAAGCGACGGGAAATGTCACCGGGGCGAACGAAGCGACGGGAAATGTCACCGGGGCGAGCGAAGCGACGGGGAATCTTACCGGGGCGAGCGAAGCGACGGGGAATCTTACCGGGTCAGGAAATGGAACCGTCCGGGCCGCTGCACTTCCCACCAAGTTCACCGAGCTGGTGGGTATCGAATATCCGATCGTACAGACCGGGATGGGCTGGGT
>NZ_CALLZT010000106.1:0-13439 GCF_937858515.1 uncultured Gordonia sp.
AGCACTGCCTGCTCACCGAACAGGTCGGTCTCGGTCTCTTCCTTGAAGGTGGTCTTGATGACTCCGGCGCGGCCACCGCCGATGGCGGAGGCGTAGCTCAGCGCCAGCGCCTGGCCCTCACCCTTGGGATCCTGGTCGACCGCGATCAGGCAGGGCACGCCCTTGCCGTCGACGTACTGACGGCGCACCAGGTGGCCGGGGCCCTTCGGGGCGACCATGCCGATCGTGACGTTGGCGGGGGGCTTGATGAGGCCGAAGTGGATGTTGAGGCCGTGTCCGAAGAACAGGGCGTCGCCGTCCTTGAGATTGGGCTCGATGTCCTCGGTGAAGATCGAGGCCTGGCTGGTGTCGGGCGCCAGCAGCATGATCACGTCGGCCCAGGCGGCTGCCTCGGCGTTGGTGAGCACCTTCAGGCCCTGCTCCTGTGCCTTTTCCCGCGACTTGCTGCCCTCGCGCAGACCGATCACGACCTCCACGCCGGAGTCGCGCAGCGACAGCGAATGCGCGTGTCCCTGGCTGCCATAACCGATGACGGCGACCTTGCGGCCCTGGATGATCGACAGATCAGCGTCGTCGTCGTAGAAAAGTTCGATCGCCACAGTGGATTCCCTTCGATGTGTGGCCCGCGGAGAAACTCGGCGTTTCTCACGGATTTGGTGTTGCTATCAGTCTTAGCCGATCAGCCCGGGACGAAGCCGGGTGGGCCGGTCAGCGGTGGTCAGCGGTTTCCCGGCGAGCCGGTCAGCGGTTTGTCGACATGCTCTTCGGACCGCGGCCGAGCGCCACGGCACCCGATTGCGCGATCTCGCGGATGCCGTACGGATCGAGCATCCGCAGCAGGGCCTCCAGCTTTTCCGAGGTGCCGGTGGCCTCGATGGTCAGCGACTCGGGCGAGACGTCGATCACCTTGGCGCGGAACAGGTTCACCACTTCGAGAACCTCGCTGCGCACCGCCGAATCCGAACGCACCTTGATCAGCATCAGCTCACGCGCCACCGACGACGCCGGATCCTGCTCGACGATCTTGAGGACGTTGATGAGCTTATTGAGCTGCTTGGTGACCTGCTCGAGCGGGAAGTCGTCGACGGTGACCATGATGGTCATCCGCGAGACACCCTTGAGTTCGGTCGGCCCGACGGCCAGCGACTCGATGTTGAAACCGCGCCGCGAGAACAGCGAGGAGACCCGGGCCAGCACGCCCGGCAGGTCCTCCACCAGCACGCTGAGGGTATGTGTGGTGCTCACTGCTCGTCCTTCTTGCTCGTGGCGGCCGTGTCCGGGCGCGCCATCGTTTCGTGGATGTCGACGGGGTCGGACACCGAGTCCTCCTCGTCGAACAGCGGCCGGATATTGATGGCCGCCATGATCTCGTCGTTGCTGGTGCCGGCGGCGACCATCGGCCACACCTGCGCGTCCTTGCCGACGATGAAGTCGATGACCACCGGCCGGTCGTTGATGGCACGCGCCTGTGCGATCACCTCATCGACGTCGGCCTCCTTCTCGACCCGGAACGCCGCGCAGCCGAGCGCCTCGGCGAGC
Organism: uncultured Gordonia sp.; assembly: GCF_937858515.1. Classification (NCBI taxonomy): domain Bacteria; kingdom Bacillati; phylum Actinomycetota; class Actinomycetes; order Mycobacteriales; family Gordoniaceae; genus Gordonia; species uncultured Gordonia sp. The sequence continues at coordinate 1,540 of NZ_CALLZT010000106.1, forward strand.
TTGACGAAGTCCGGGATCATCCGCGAGTGCGTCGACAGGTCGGTGTTGGAGTACCGCTCGTCGTAGAACAGAGTCTGCCACTGGCGGACCATGCCCAGGTTGCCGTTGTTGATGAGCGCAACCTTGATCGGGATACCCTCGATGGCGCAGGTGGCCAGCTCCTGGTTGGTCATCTGGAAGCAGCCGTCGCCGTCGATGGCCCACACCTCGGTCTCGGGGGAAGCCATCTTGGCGCCCATCGCGGCCGGCACGGCGTAGCCCATCGTGCCCAGACCGCCCGAGTTGAGCCAACTGCGCGGCTTCTCGTACGAGATGAACTGCGCGGCCCACATCTGATGCTGGCCGACGCCCGCGACGTACACGGCGTCCGGTCCGGCGGCCTTGCCGATCGCCGAGATGACGAACTCCGGCGACATCGAACCGTCGGACTGGCGGTCGTAGCTCAGCGGGTAGGTGCTGCGCATCTTGTTCAGGTACGCCCACCATTCGCTGATGTCGGGCGTCGACGGGTCGGTGGCCCGCTCATTGCGCAGGGTTTCGATCAGGTCGACGATGACGGCCTGGCAGTCGCCGACGATCGGCACGTCGACGGCCCGGTTCTTGCCGATCTCGGCCGGGTCGATGTCGGCGTGGATCACCTTGGCATCGGGGGCGAACGAGTCGAGCTGGCCGGTGACCCGGTCGTCGAAACGCGCACCGAGCGTGATCAGCAGATCACTGCGCTGCAGGGCGGCCACCGCGGCGACGGTACCGTGCATTCCGGGCATGCCCAGGTGCTGCTGATGACTGTCGGGGAACGCGCCACGCGCCATGAGGGTGGTGACCACCGGAATGCCGGTCAGCTCGGCCAGTTCCAGCAGTTCGGCCGACGCGTTGGCCTTGATGACACCGCCGCCGACGTACAGCACGGGGGCCTTGGCGGCGTTGATGAGCCGGGCGGCCTCACGCACCTGCTTGCCATGCGGCTTGGTGACCGGACGGTAGCCGGGCAGGTCGATCTGCGGCGGCCACGAGAACGTCGTCTGCGCCTGCAGGATGTCCTTCGGGATGTCGACGAGAACCGCACCCGGACGGCCGCTTTCGGCGATATGGAATGCCTCGGCGATCACCTTCGGGATGTCGGCGGCGGCCTTCACCAGGAAGTTGTGCTTGGTGATGGGCATCGTGATTCCGGAGATGTCGGCCTCCTGGAAGCCGTCGGTGCCGATGAGGTGCCGGGCCACCTGACCGGTGATCGCGACGACCGGAACCGAGTCCATCTGGGCGTCGGCGAGCGGTGTGACCAGGTTGGTGGCACCCGGGCCCGACGTGGCCATCATGACGCCCGCGCGTCCGGCGACCTGCGCGTAACCGGTCGCCGCGTGACCTGCGCCCTGCTCGTGCCGGACCAGGACGTGCCGGACCTTGGTGGAGTCGAGCAGCGGGTCGTACACCGGGAGCACCGCACCGCCGGGGATGCCGAAGACCGTCTCGACGCCGAGTTCTTCGAGCGAGCGGACCACCGACTGGGCTCCGCTGACCCGCTCGGGGGCGACGACGTTCTGCGAAATGGCACGGAGGTTGCCGGCCGCGGGCGACGGCTGCCGGCCTCGCGCCGCGCCTGCTGCGATATCCGAGACTGGCGCCTCGCCCGCCCCGCTAGGTGCTGTTGGTGCGCTCACTGCACGATCCTCATCTGGTTTGACTGAAACTGCTGCTGACAACAAAAAACCCTCGACAGCTGTGCTGTGCGAGGGTGGCGCGTCGATGCTGTGAGGTCTACGAAGTGACCGGTCAGGCGACGACGCGCCGGCCGAGTACTACGAGAAAATCGAACTGCATCACGGCAAACACCGTAGAACTGTTGCTACTGCCGAGTCAAACTCCGTCCCAAGTCGTCCCATATCCTGGGAACACGCAGGTCCTATCCACCCGTCGCGACCCGACACCGCTATCACCCGAACCGATCCCCCACAATGGGAGCCGTGGAGAACAACCCGGCCAACTCGCCGCGCAAGACAACGAACCCGACCCACGACAGCCCGGCCGGCGACACGCAGCCTGCAGCCGGACGCGGCCCTTCCCCCACAGCCGGACGCAGCCCGTCCCCCGAGATCGCGCTGCCGATGTCCTTCCGCATCAACAAGCTCGCCTACTTCTCAGTGCCCCTCACCTTGCTCGTCGCGGTGATTCTCGCCGGAGCATCCATCACCTGGCTCAGCTGGACGCTGATCATCCCGGTCCTGCTCGCGCTCTGGATCCACCGTCTGCGTACCGACGTCACCGAGGCCGGCCTCCACGTCGTCGGCACCTTCGGCACCAAAGATCTGGAATGGAACCGGATTCGCGGCCTCCAGTTCCCCAAATGGTCGGCGGTACGGGCAGTGCTCGATGACGGATCACGAGTCCGGCTGCCCGCGATCGCCTTCCGCGACCTGCCCTTGCTCTCGGCCGCCAGCGAAGGCCGCATTCCCGACCCGTACGAGCGGTGAGCTTTTGTTGAGCCCACCGGAGTGGGCGTAATCTTGCTTGTTGTGACGCTCACAGCATCGAGCGAATAACAGCCCATCGCCAGATGTTGAACCCGAACATCGAGCGCCGGCGGCCAGCGGGAAACACCTCTGCCCTCGCCCCGACCGGCATCTTCATCCGCACCAGAGGCCCTGAGAGTTAAGTTCTCTCAAGGAGATTCAGAGGACACCGCAATGCCAGCCCTGAGATCACGGACCACCACCTTCGGTCGCGAAGCCGCCGGCGCACGCTCACTGTGGCGCGCCACCGGCATGACCGACGACGATTTCGGCAAGCCGATCGTGGCCATCGCCAACTCGTTCACCCAGTTCGTGCCCGGCCACGTGCACCTGCGCAACGTCGGCGAGATCGTCGCCGAAGCCGTCCGCGCGGCCGGTGGCGTGGCCAAGGAATTCAACACCATCGCCGTCGACGACGGCATCGCCATGGGTCACGGCGGCATGCTGTACTCGCTGCCCAGCCGCGAGATCATCGCGGACTCCGTCGAATACATGGTCAACGCGCACACTGCCGACGCTCTGGTGTGCATCTCCAACTGCGACAAGATCACCCCCGGCATGCTCAACGCCGCGATGCGGCTGAACATCCCCACCGTGTTCGTCTCCGGCGGACCGATGGAAGCCGGCAAAGCGGTGGTGGTCGGCGATGTGGTGCACCCGTCGTCGGACTTGATCACCACCATCTCGGCCTCGGCCAACAGCGACGTCGACGACACCGGCCTCGATGAGGTCGAACGCTCGGCCTGCCCCACCTGCGGTTCGTGTTCGGGCATGTTCACCGCCAACTCGATGAACTGTCTGACCGAGGCGCTCGGCCTCGCACTGCCCGGCAACGGTTCCACCCTGGCCACCCACGAGGCGCGGCGCGCCCTTTTCGAGAAGGCCGGACGCATCGTCGTCGAGGCCGCCAACCGCTGGTATCAGGACGACGACGAGTCGGTGCTGCCCCGCAACGTCGCCACGGGCACCGCCTTCCGCAACGCGATGGCGCTCGACGTCGCGATGGGCGGCTCCACCAACACCGTGCTGCACATCCTGGCCGCCGCGCAGGAGGGCGAGGTCAATGACTTCGACCTGTCCACCATCGATGAGATCAGCCGCCGCGTGCCCTGCCTGTCGAAGGTGTCCCCCAACTCCGACTACCACATGGAGGACGTGCACCGTGCCGGCGGCATACCCGCGATCCTCGGCGAACTGCGGCGCGCGGGCCTGATCGACGACTCCACCAGCACGGTGCACAGCCCGACGCTTGCCACCTTCCTCGATGACTGGGACATCCGCGGCGGCAAGGCCACCGACGAGGCGCTGGAATTGTTCCACGCCGCGCCCGGCGGCGTGCGCACCACCGAACCGTTCTCCACCGCCAACCGCTGGAGCAGCCTCGACACCGACGCCGAGGGCGGCTGCATCCGCGACCTCGAACACGCCTACACCGTCGAAGGCGGCCTGTGCGTGCTGCGCGGCAATATCGCTCCCGACGGCGCGATCCTCAAGACCGCCGGCATCGACGAGGACCTGTGGAACTTCGAGGGACCGGCTCGCGTCGTCGAAAGCCAAGAGGAGGCCGTACAGGTCATCCTGTCCAAGACCATCCAGGCCGGTGAGGTGCTGGTGGTCCGCTACGAGGGTCCCGCGGGCGGCCCGGGTATGCAGGAGATGCTGCACCCCACGGCCTTCATGAAGGGCACCGGCATGGGCAAGAAATGCGCCCTCATCACCGACGGCCGGTTCTCCGGCGGATCATCGGGCCTGTCGATCGGCCACATCTCCCCCGAAGCGGCCTCCGGCGGCACCATCGGCCTCATCGAGGACGGCGACCGCATCTTCATCGACGTCAAGACGCGGGCCCTCAAGGTGCTCGTCGACGACGAAGTGCTCGCCGAACGCCGCGCCAAGATGGAGGCCTCCGAGCGCCCGTGGCAGCCGAAGGACCGCGTGCGCCCGGTCACCATGGCCCTGCGCGCCTACGCCAAGATGGCCACGTCCGCGGACAAGGGTGCCGTGCGTCAGGTCGACTGACCTTGTGAACAAGAACCGCCCGGGAGCGGGCAGCCGATGCGCACGTGCGTCGGCCACCCGCTCCCGGGCGGTTCTTTGTCGCGATCAGACGGGGTTGCCCGGCGAGTCCAGCGGATTGGTGCCGTTGAACACCACCCAGATGGTCACCGCGACAGCGATGCCCAGCACCGCCAGAGCCAGGGAACCCCACTTCGGACGCGTCGCCCAGCCACGCCCGTAGTCCAGGGCCAGCCGGCCTGACCCGATAAGCAGAATCGTCAACAATCCGGCCACCAGGAGCACCTGGTACTCGATACCGCCCTTGCTGTCGGATGGATACCACAGTTCACCCGCCAGAGTGACCTTGTACGTCGTCCCGACCAGCAGCACGCCGAGCAACGCGGATGCGGCCACCGGTGTCACCAGACCCACGATCAGCAACGCACCGGCGGCGGTTTCGGTGATCGCACCCAGACCCGCCAGCCAGTGGGCCGCCGACTCGTCGAAACCTATGGACGGATTGGCGGGGTTGAGCAGGATGTCCTCGAATCCGTCGATCCCGGGACCGTCCCACCAGCCGAGCAGCTTCTGCAGACCATGCACGACTGCCGCCGCACCCACGGCAACCCTGAGTATCAGCATCGCGATATCAACGATCACGCGTCGGGCGCCACCGTCGGCCTCGACGTCATCAGCGGTTGTTTCCGGGTCAGCGGCTGTTTCCGGTTCGGGCGATGCCTTCTCGGCCTTCTCAGACTTCTCGCTCGTCTCGGCCACCGTCGGCTGACCGGATGCACCGACAGGTTCCGGTTTGTCCACCACCGGCTCGGGGATCGTCTCAGCCTGGGCAAGCTGCGCTGCCGGCGCTACCGGAACGAACTGTTCGGCAGGTTCTTCCGGAACATCAGGTTCTTCCCGAACATACTGCGGCACCGGCTCTACCTGCGCATACTGCTCGGCCTCGGCCACCGGCATATACCGCTCGGCAGACTCGGCCCCGACGAACTGCGCGACAGGCTCGTACACCTCGACCTGCTCCGCCGGGGCATACTCGTCCGTTGTATCGACAGGGACGTACTGTTCCGCAGGCTCAGCCGTAACGAACTGCTCGGCGGGATCGACCGCAAAGACCTGCTCAGCAGGATCAGCCGCAACAAACTGGTCCGTGGGCTCGGCCGCAACGAACTGCGCCGGCTGTTCCTCTTGGGCAAACGGCTCCACCGTTTCGGCCGCATCGAGCTGCTCCGTGGCGCCTTCCGATGCGTACTGCTCCGTCGGTTCGACCACATCGAATCGCGCCGTCTGTTCGTCCGGAACAAACTGGTCCGTCGGATCGGCTACGACGAACTGCTGCGCGGCGTCCGCCGAAACGTACTGATCGGCAGGCTCGACCGCAACGAACTGCTCCGTCGGTCCCTCCGGAACAAACTGCTCCATCGCATCGACCGCGACGAACTGCTCACTGGGCTCGACCGGAACGAACTGGTCCACAGACTCAACCACAGCAAACTGCTCCGTAGGTCCCTCCGGAACAAACTGCCCCGCCGTATCGACCACACCGAACTGCTCACCGGGCTCGACCGGAACGAACTGGTCCACAGACTCAACCACAGCAAACTGCTCCGTCGGTCCGTCCGGAACGAACTGGTCCACAGACTCAACCGCAACGAACTGCTCCGTCGGTCCCTCCGGAACAAACTGCCCCGCCGTATCGACCACACCGAACTGCTCACCGGGCTCGACCGGAACGAACTGGTCCACAGACTCAACCACAGCAAACTGCTCCGTCGGTCCGTCCGGAACGAACTGGTCCACAGACTCAACCGCAACGAACTGCTCCGTCGGTCCCTCCGGAACAAACTGCCCCGCCGTATCGACCACACCGAACTGCTCCGTGGTGTCCGCCGAAACGTACTGCTCAGCGGGATCGGCGGCGTCGGACAGTTCTGCGGACTCGGCTGCGACGAACTGCGCTACCGGTCCGAGGACATCAAATCGCGCAGCCGGTACTTCCGGAACGTACTGCTCCGTCGCATCACCCGGAACGAACTGCTCCATCGATTCCTCCGGCACGAACTGCTGAGTCAGTTCCGCCGGAACATCCTGTTCCGCGGGCTCGTCGAATACTACGGATTCGATCGATTCGGCAAACCCGGACTCGTCCACCGATTCTGGCTGGTCGACAGGTTCCGGCAACACATCCGGTGCCGACAGACCAGCGGGATCGAGGTCATCCGATAGGTCGGCCAGGTCCACGACCTCGGCGTCCTCGGTCGCGCCGGTCAGTTCCACCCCTTCGGCTACATCAGCGGCATCGGCTATTTCCGGAGCTTCGATCGCGTCGGCGACTTCGGCTACATCAGCGGCATCGGCTATTTCCGGAGCTTCGATCACTTCCAGAGCCTCGGTCACTTCCAGAGCCTCGGTCACTTCCGCAGTTTCCGGGGGGGCGGACGGCGCGGACTGTTCCGCCGGAGGAACCGATACACCGGATTCCCACGGCTCGGCCGGTTCGGCGGGCTCTGGGGGTTCAGGTGTCCCCGCGGTATCGGACGACACCGCTGCCGCGAGCGGCGGTACCGTCGCCGGGACTGTCCGCACGGACCGCCGGCGGCGGAACCGGGAAACGAACCTCTCCCATCCCGACAGCGGGGTCTGTCCGACCTGCTGCGGCGTCGCACGCCGCCCGGCGAGTCCGGCCGCCGCGTGACCATTCACCTCGTCGGTACGGTCTGCTTCGGGTACGTCGGGCTCCGGCGCTGCCGCTGATTGTGCCGACTGCTCCTGATCCTGCTTCTGCACTGTGGTCGCCACCTCGTTGGGATCCAGATCATCGAGTTCATCGACCCTGCGCAGCCCTGCACGGGCGTGGCGGTCGAAAAAGCTGTCCCGGTCGCCGCGACGACCGGACCCGGCAGTTCGGTGCGCGTCATTGACGGGAATCACACCGGTCGGGTCATCGTATGGGCTGCCCATGTTTCCATCCTCACGGTCAATGCCACTGACATAATCGACTCTAGGCACTGTCGACGCCGATTCGGCGGACATATCAGGTGTGGCGCCGATAACCGACCGTTGGGGTGACGCCTCAACGGATCGTACTCGGGTCCGGGCACCGCCGATCGCTACTGTGGTGGCATGCGAAATCAGCATGCCACCACCAGGGACCGGCGTCTCGGCAATCCGGCCGGAACGACCTCACGTGCTCCTCGCCGGGCGCTGCTCAGCGTTGTTGCGACGCTTGGAGCGGCGATGCTGACGCTTTCCGGTTGTGTCAGCTTCAACGATCAGGACCGAACGCGGGAGGCCGGGAACTTCAGCAACAACCCGGTGCCCGACATCATCGCCCCCAAAACCCCTGACTCACCGGCCCAGCCGAGCGAGGACCAGCAGGGACCACCGCCCACCGGACCGTGCGTCGATCCCGACAACGCGGTGATCGCCACCTGTCTGGCATCCACCGGCGGCGTGCATCCCGCCGACTCCGAGGGCAAGACCACCTACGTCGCCGAACGCACGACCGGCAAGATTATTGTTTCCAAACGCTATGGGCCGCAACGTGTTCTGGCCACGATCCCCGTCGATGCGAGCGGCGACGGCGGCCTGATCGACTTCGCCTTCTCCCCCACCTACGGTCAGGACGGCCTGATCTTCGCACTCATCACCACCGGCAGTGACAACCGCATCGTGCGGGTGGCCGCCGGCGACGTCCCCAAACCGATCCTGACCGGAATCCCCAAGGGCGCAACCGGAAACATGGGATCGATGTACTTCCAGTCGGCGGGCGGACTGATCGTCGCCACCGGGAAAGCGGGCAGCCCGGCCGCCGCCGCCCGTCCGTCCGCCCTCGCCGGGAAGGGACTAAAAGGGTCCCCGTTCCCCCACGCCGGACGTCCCCGGGTGGTCGCGAGCGGTTTCGGTGGCAATGTGGCCCTGTGCCCCGACGCCGAGACCAAGACGCTGTACGTCGCCGATCATGGCGAAGCAGGTGACCGCCTCTTCTCCGTCGACAAGAACGGACCAAAGAAGTTGTGGCAGTGGGACGACAACCCGCAGATCGGTGGCTGCGCGGCCTCCGGCGGCGTCATCTACGTCGCCATGACCCGTGCGCGGCGCATCGACTCGATCGCCGCCCCCACCGCGCAGAAGCCCACCATCACCAACCCCGCACCCGCCGACGTCGCCAAACGATTCGGCCACGTCGCCCGACTGGCCCCCATCCCGGGCGGCGTCCAACTCGCCACGGTCAACAAGTCGGTGGCCGGGGCGGATGTGAAGACCTACGACGACCGCGTCGCCATCTTCAACCCGCCCCAGCCCACCCAGGACCGCATGTAATCAGGCGTTGTTCACCGCGTCGAGGACCAACTCCTGGACGCGGGCGGCATCGGCCTGGCCGCGGGTGGCCTTCATGACGTCACCGACGATCTTGCCGGCCGCCTTCACCTTTCCGCCCTTGATCTTTTCGACGATGTCGGGGTTGGCGGCAAGGGCCTCATCGACGGCCTTTTGCAGCGCCGAGTCGTCACGCACCACTTCGAGGCCCCGGTCGGCGACGATCTGAGCGGGCTCACCCTCGCCATCGAGGACGGCGACCGCGACCTGCTGACCGAGTTTGGTGGTGAGCTTGCCCTCGTCGACCAGGCCGATGATGGTGGCGACCTGGGCCGGGTTGATCGGCAGGTCGGCGAGTTCGGTGCCGCGGGCGTTGGCCTGCTGCGCGAGGAACGACACCCACCAGCTGCGGGCAGCGTCGGCCTTGGCGCCGGCGTCGGTGGTGGCGATGATCAGATCGACGGCCCCGACGTTCACCAGGTCGCGCATGACCTCGTCGGACACGCCCCACTCCTGCTGAATACGGGCCCGGCGCACCCACGGCAACTCAGGCAGGGTGCCGCGCAGTTCCTCGACCCATTCGGCGGCGGGCTGCACGGGCGGGAGATCGGGTTCGGGGAAATAGCGGTAGTCCTCGGCGGTCTCCTTGCGCCGACCGGCAGAGGTGGTGCCGTCGGTTTCGTGGAAATGCCTTGTCTCCTGCACGATCTCGCCACCGTCGGTGAGGATCGCACCCTGTCGGCACATCTCGTACCGGACGGCCACCTCGACGCTCTTGAGGGAGTTGACGTTCTTGGTCTCGGTCCGCGTGCCGAACTCATCGGCGTCCTTGCGCATCAGCGACACGTTGGCGTCGCAGCGCAGCGAGCCCTGGTCCATCCGGACGTCCGAGACGCCGAGCGCCTTGAGCAGATCACGCAACGCCGTCACGTATGCACGCGCCACCTCCGGTGCCCGACTACCCGCTCCCACAATGGGTTTCGTCACAATCTCGACCAGCGGCACTCCGGCCCGGTTGTAGTCGAGCAGCGAGTGGCTCGCCCCGTGGATACGACCCGTAGCGCCGCCGATGTGCAGCGACTTGCCGGTGTCCTCCTCCATGTGGGCGCGTTCGATGTCGACCCGCCACGGTGTGCCGTCGGGCAGGACCACATCGAGGTATCCGTCGTAGGCGATCGGGTCGTCGTACTGGGAGATCTGGTAATTCTTCGGCTGGTCGGGATAGAAGTAGTTCTTACGGGCGAACAGGCTCGACAGCCGGATCGAGCAGTTCAGCGCCAGCCCGATGCGGATGGCCGACTCGATGGCCTTGCCGTTGGCCACCGGTAGCGATCCGGGAAAGCCGAGGCACACCGGGCACACCTGGGTATTGGGTTCGGCGCCGAACGCGGTGGGGCAGCCGCAGAACATCTTGGTCTCGGTCCCGAGTTCGACGTGCACCTCCAGGCCCATCACAGGATCGAAATCCGCGTTGACCTGGTCGTAGTCGAGCAGTTCAGTCGTAGCCGAAGTCATGGGCAACAGTTTATGCCCAAAAGTCCTACGCGCAGCCGCCGACCGCCACCGGCGCAGGGCGGCCGATGTCCGGGACAAGATCAGGGCGTACCCCGATGCCACGGCACGTTCGCGAACCTAGCGTGGTCGGTGACGAAAGGAGTTCGGCCATGAGTACCCCCGAACCGACCGTATCCACCCCCGACCTCAACAAACAGGCGACACCGACCACACGACTCGCGCAGGTCCCCGGACCCCAGCAGGCCCCAGAACCTCAGCAGGCTCCAGAACCCCAGCAGGTCCCAGAACCCGAGCAGATCCCCGCGGCACAACACGCGACGGTCACGGCCGGCGCGCCGTCACCGGGTGGGGCGGCCTCCACCATCCCGGACCCGGCGGAGGTCTTCCCGGAACTGGCGCGGCCGACGACGTTCGCCGGCTACGTCCCGCCGCAATCCGCCGCGGGCTATGCGCCGCAGTCGTACGGCCCCACATCGGGTGCCGCGATCGGGCAGAGTGGATACGGCCCGCCCGACCACGCACCCAAACGCCTCACGCGATCGACCCGCAACAAGTGGATCGGCGGTGTCTGCGGTGGAATCGCCGAATACTTCGACTGGGACCCGAATCTGGTCCGCCTGGTGTTCGTGCTGTCGACCATGCTGCCCGGTCCCCAGCTTCTGGTGTACGCCGTTCTGTGGCTGGTGATCCCACGCGCATCGTCGTGAAAACAATGACGGTACAAGGCTTTCCCGATCCGACCGGCGGTGCGGGGGTGTTCACCCGAAGATGACGCGCATTTCGTCGTAGTACTCCGGGCGGACCTGCTTGAGTTTGCCGAGTGCCTCGTCGAAGGTGATGCGGGCCATCTGGGTTCCGTGCAAAGCCACCAGGTGCCCCCAGCCGTTGTCGGCGACGAGATCGGCGACGGCCCCGCCCATCCGGGTGGCCAATACCCGGTCCCAGGCGCTGGGCACACCGCCGCGCTGAATGTGACCGAGAACCGTCGCCCGGGTTTCGATTCCGGTGCGGCTCTCGATCAGTGGCGCCAGCACTTCGGCGATCCCGCCCAGGCGGGGACGATTGAAACCGTCGAGCCCCTTCTCCGAGTACGCCTCCTTCATATCCGGCAGCGTGAAGCCTTCGGCGACGACGACCATCGGCGCTCGGCCGCGGTTCTTCACACTGGTGACCCAGGCGCAGATCTGGTCGAGGCTCTCGGGGTGTTCGGGGATGAGGATGGCATGCGCGCCGCCGGCGATCCCCGAATGCAGCGCAATCCAGCCGGCGTGCCGTCCCATCACCTCCAGCACCATGCAGCGCTTGTGTGAGTTTCCGGTGGTGCGCAGCCGGTCGATGGCCTCGGTGGCGATCTCGACCGCCGTGTTGAACCCGAAGGTGTAGTCGGTGGCGTCAAGGTCGTTGTCGATGGTCTTGGGGACGCCCACGATGTTGATGCCGTCGTTGAAGAGGCGGTTGGGCGCGGGGGCGGTCCCGTCACCGCCGATCGCGGTCACACCCTCGGGCTCCCGGGCGGCGCTCCCCCTCTTGAGGTTCTTCCGG